>OMVC01000005.1 GCA_900314375.1 uncultured bacterium | reverse complement strand
TGTTACAAGGGTATCAGGATACCTTGAAAAAAGTTACTTTAAAGAGGGGTCTTTTGTTAAAAAAGGAGATGCTTTATTTTTCATTGAGGCAAGTGAATATAAAAATGATGCGGATATTTCTTTAGCAGATGTTAATAAACTCAAAGCCGAGCTTGAATATGCAAATAAACAATTACAAAGAGCGGAAGAACTTGTAAAATCAGATTATATTGCAAAAGCGCGATATGACGAATTAAAATCAAACAGGGATTCGCTTCTAGCGCAATTAAATGCTGCGAAATCAGAATTAAATAACAAGCGTAAAGACTTATCTTATACACTAATAAAAGCGCCGATCAGCGGAAAAATCGGAACTGTCGATGTATCAGTCGGAAATTATGTAACTCCTTCAACCGGAGCACTAACAACAATTAATAGCACAGACCCCATGTATATTACATTTTCGCTATCAGCACAAGATTATTCAAAGTTGGTCTATATCGATAAAAACAATAATTTAAACAGAAAAATTGAGATTTATCCTAACGGTTCATCAAATAAATACGAATATACAGGAGTACAAAATTATTATGACAATAAGATAGATAAATCATCAGGGACGGTAATGCTGCGTGCTGATATAAAAAATCCCGAAAATAAGCTTATTCATGGTGAATTTGTAAAAGTAAAAATATTTTCAAATAATAAAACGGAGGTTAAAATTATCCCTATTGTCTCGGTAAGGGAAGATGCACGGGGGAAACGCGTGTATAAAGTAGATAAAAATAATATCGCGCACGAAGTATACATAAAAACAAACGGACAAGTAGGTGACAATTGGATTGTTACGGAAGGTTTAGAAAAGGAGGACGTTATTGTTGTAAACGGGGTTATTAAGGTTATTCCCGATAAACCCGTAAAAATCGTAAAGGAAACAAAATGAAAAAAATACTATTGTTATCTGTTCTTTTTATATTTTCTTGTTTAGAAGCATTTTCAACAAGCAAAGATGTTCCTTTTTTAGATTCAGACCCTGAAAAAATAATTTCAGAGATGGAAACAAATTCAAATAAAGTTGTAGAAGGGCATGTTGAGAAAAATATTATAATGAGCCTTTCAAACTGTATAAGACTTGCGCTTGGAAATAATCCCGAAATAAGTTCGGCGTTTCAGGATATATTAGCAACAGATGCGCAGATAAAACAAACCTGGTCAAATTTTTTCCCGCAAATAGGATGGCAAACAAGCTATACACATATAAAGCAGCTACAACTTTCAGATGCCTTAAATAGAAATTTGCAGTATGACTATTATATTTTAGGTCAAGCAAGCTTGCAGCAATTACTCTATGATTTTGGAGTAACACAAAATGAAGCTACTATTTTAATACTGGGTTATCAGGCAAATATAAAAACATTTATGGAAACCGTAAATTCGGTAATTCGTGATACTAAAGACGCTTATTACAAACTTTTATACTGTTATGAGGCAGAACAGGTTGCACAAAGAAATGTAGATAATTATCAGCAATTTTATGACCAAGCAAAAGCTTTTTATACGACAGGCTTAAATCCAAAAATTGATGTGACAATTGCTCTTTCGAATTTAAGTCGTTCAAAATTACAGCTGATTTCTGCACAGAATGACATAAATACTGCAATAGCAAATCTTAATAACATTATGGGAATTCCTCGTTTAACCCCATATAAATTAAGTGAATCGCTCGAATTTTCACCGATTGATATTTCATTTGAAGATACGGTTGAAATAGCAAAAAAGTCGCGTCCTGACTTAAAACGTTCGCTAATTTTACTTGAACAGGCAAGACAAAATGTAAAACTCGCGCAAAAAGCCTTTATGCCGACGATTACCGCACAAGGAGAATATCAGCGCGGAGGAAAACATTGGACATCAAACGATGGTTGGAATATTGGTTTAGCGTTAAATTTTACAGGGATTAATGTTGCACAAATAATAAATAATATAAATGAAGCAAGATATCTTTATGACAAGCAAATTGCAGAGGCTAAAAAAATGCAGAATGATGTGTTTTTAGAAATTCAAACTGCATTTATAAAATTAAACGAAAAAAGTAATCAATTGCCCGTTGCAATACTTCAATTAAAGCAGTCAAAAGAAAACTTCGAATTATCATTTGGCAGATATCGTGTCGGTGTAGCTTCTCCTATAGAATACAGAGAAGCTGAAAACACATATACAAGTGCGCAACTTACATATTACAACGCTCTTTATGAATATAATTCCGCAAAAGCTGATTTGGAAAAGGCAATAGGAACTAATTTGCCAAAATCCGCTTCAGTAGTAGATTTAGAAAAATAATTAAGAAATGTTAACATAAAGATTTATAAAAAAGCAATTTTATTATCATAATATACTTTATATATATGTAAGATATAAGAGAAGAGAGAAAATTATGAATTCACAAAGATTTGGTACATTAGTAAAACCGACTGCAATATCTCGCAGAGCAAAATATGAAAAGGAAATAAATTATTTAAAATTAAAAGATAAACAAATGAGATTTAACAATGCCCAAGATCCGATTTATTACATATTTGATTGCATTGAAAATCGTCCGGTAAGCAAATTAGCAACAGAATTTGTTAAAGATTCATTATTTGAAGCAGTTAATTTTATATCAAAAGTTGTTGGATAATCAATAGGTTAAAAGAGAAATAAAAAAAAGGAAAAAGGATAGGAAATTTATTAAATAAGCGGTCTTAAATGACCGCTTTTAATTTTTATAAAATAATAGTTTGCGGATAAATTTCTTCTACATAATTTGCCCAATCTTCGACATCAAAAAATCCAATCGCAAATTCTGCAGAATTTTCTCCGAATTGTTGTGCGCCTTTAACCTTTATCGGTGGTCCGGCAGGTGTAGTTCTTGCAGGATTATCAGGATTTGATATAATACCGATACTTCTCAAAAGCGTGATTGAAAAATTATTTTTATACACTTCGTATTCATTTAATCCCTTTGTTATTACACCAAAACCGTTAGTCCATGCGAATCTTTGCATTGGCGCGGTATTTGTCATAGCTTCCATTCCTTTTTGCGCAGGAAGATTTTCCCGAATGTTATATTCCGGATCAAATTCTCTTGATATAAGTGTATTCATGTCTTCTGAATGAACAACATAGATATCGTTATAAAGCCTGAATTGAACCTGCCATAGCTTATCAGATAACAAATTTGACCATAAAATTTTAAAATTTAGAAGCTTTGATTGTTTATTTAACCATACAAGAACACCAAAGAATGAAGTCTCGATGCGTATTGCCCCTCTAAGCGGTCCTTGCATTATCATGTGTGAAGATAAAATTTTAGCATATTCTCCTTTATCATCCTTTACGGGTCCGAAATTATATGTGTCACCATTATCTTTGTAGCGCACAAACTTTATAAAATCTTCGTGGCAGCTTGCTCCGTCATAGAGGTTAATTTGCCCGTCTTCTATTTCTATTTTTATATAAGAATTTCCAAGCACTGAGTCAGACACATATATATCACTTTCTTCCTGCTGCGGATGTATTTCTTTTAATAAAGTGTATAAGGTTGTATAATCTTCTGTCACAGGGATTTTGTATTGGTCAGTTAAAAGCTCTGTAGCAAACCCCTGTCGTTTGGCTATAATTTGTGTACCTTTTTCAGGAACTGTTCTTTCGACTTCAATAAGTTTTTGTTTTTCCGGATATTTGAATGAAACCGAAATGTTGTTTCCTTGTGCAAATCTGATTTCTTCAATAATACCGTTGGCAATTTCAAGAACTTTGTGATAGCGGGTAATATTTTCTTCATGTACCAAATCAGTAGAACAGCCACAAATAGAATCGTGTGCTTGATTTTTTAGCAATAATTTATATGCATATTCAATAACATTCGTATATTGATTTCCAAAATTAAATTGCAATTTATTAGCTAAATCCAATTTATATGAGCATTCCGTATTTAATTGTTTTAATTTGGTGCGAGTAGAGTATGTTCCCGGTAAAATAAATGTTTTTTCATTATCACGAAGCTCATCGTCAAAATTTGATTTAAATTTAACAGCCTTGAAATAGTCAAAAATCGAACCGAGTTCTATTTGGTAATCATCAAGGCAAGCATTTATTTGTTCTATTTGCTCATTTATATCAGTAGGAATTCCGAGGTGATCGGCACCTATAGGCATTAATAACACTTTTTTTGAACGCTCTGCAATTTTATCTAATTCTTTCTTAATAAATTGAGATTTGTCTGCAAGAGTTTTATCCGAAGCAAAAATATCATTAAAATATCCGCGTATAAGATTAACCGTATTTACTCCGTTGAATATAAATTCAGAAGGTAAATCTCCGGCTCCTCGCCAGACAACAGCTTTATCTATACCATAATCCTTTAATATTATCGGAACATTAATACTATGCCCGAATGTATCTGCCAAGTATCCTATAAAATCGTTACATCCGAATTCTCTTGCAATTTTCATGCCTATTTCTAAATTCTTGGAAAAACATATAGCATCGGTTAAAAATTCATCAACTAAACAGTAAAATGGTCCGATATATAATTTCTTTTTAGCAACTAAATTCCGAATCAATTGTTCCTTTTCCGGACGCATTTCAAGATAATCAAGTAATGCAACAACTTGGCCGTCAAAATAAAAAGAAGGAATTTTTTCATGTTCAAGCATATCTAAAACGTTGTCAAAAACACGCAATAAACGAAGTCTGAAAATTTCAAACTCCCTGTACCATTCTCTGTCCCAATGTGTGTGCAGATATGCTATTACTCTTTTCTTCTTCTTATTAAACATATCAATTTTATTATATCACATTTATATACGTTTGGCTAATTAAAATTTTTAATAATTATTTAAAATATATTTAAGCGAGGTAAAATATGCACAAATTAGTTATTTTAGCATTGTGTTTTGGAATATATTCATTAAATATTTGTAAATTAAAAACATTTGCAAATTATGTTCCAAGTGAAATTAATAATGTTAACGTTTCTCAATATTCTGACGTATATTCCAACGATTTATCACACATAGAAAAATTTTTATTTGGTAAAACTTACGATAAAAATCCAACTCTAATTCGTATCGCAAGAATTGAAACAAAGTTGTACGGAAGAAGTTCCGCTATGGCTGCCATTGCTGACAGAATGAATAATATAATCAGGGATTATAACAGAGACAAGTATTTTGCAAAAGAAGAATGCCCGTATTGTTCGCCTAAAAAAGGTATTTTACAGAGAATAAAAGATAATTTTATCGGCTATCCTGTCGGTTATACGCCACAAATTGAGCCGTCACCTTACATAAATACATACGGTCCATCATATATGCAGGGCTTTTATGGGTCAAACGGGTGGAGAGATCACAATGTTTACACTCCTTCGTATGCTGCATCTAAACTGCATATTCTTGACTAATGTAAAAAATATATAAATATATGAGCCAAGATAATATTTTGATGATACCATATATATATCAATAAATATGGAGAGATAATAAATATGTGTGGTATAGTCGGATATGTCGGTAAGAATCCTGTTTTAGATATATTATTAGACGGTTTGGAACAACTTGAGTACAGAGGATATGATTCTTCAGGTATAGCTGTAAAGTGCAAAGATAATATTAACGTATATAAAGCTGTCGGGAAATTAAAAAACTTAAGAGAAGAATTAACTCCTCACGCTTATGAAATATCAAAATCTACGTCAGGTATCGGACATATCAGATGGGCAACGCATGGTGCGCCTACCGTAGTAAATGCGCATCCGCACACTTGTAATTGCGGGAATTTAGTTGTTGTACACAACGGAATTATTGAAAATTACGTGCAATTAAAAGCAAAATTAGAGGCAAGAGGGTGTGTCTTTCGTTCTCAAACAGATACTGAAACGGTTGCTCATTTAATCGCTTTAAAATATGGTGAAACAAAAGATTTAACAAAAGCTGTAGCGCTTGCTACAAAAGAAGTTGAAGGTGCTTATGCACTTGAAGTTATGCACAATGATGAACCTGACAAGCTTGTAATAACAAAAAGAAATGCCCCATTAATAATAGGTATTGGTGAAGACGGGTACTATGCAGCTTCTGATATCCCTGCGTTTATAAAACATACAAATAAGGCTATTTATCTTTCGGATAATCAAATAGCTACTTTAACTCCGCAATCTTTAAAAATTCAAGATGAAAACGGAGCAGAAATAACGCCAAAAATCGAACAATTACCATGGGAACCGGTTGCTTTAAGCAAAATGGGTTACAAACACTATATGTTAAAAGAAATTCATGAACAGCCGGATGTTATAAGAAATATCTTGGTTGGGAAATTGCATACTTCTGATTCTCCTGTTAAGCTTGATGAAGTAAAGTTGACTAAAGAAAATCTGAAGGATTTGACAAGAATACAGGTAATTGCTTGCGGAACATCATTGCACGCTGCTATGATAGGCAAATATCTTATTGAGGATTTATGCTCGATTCCAGTTGATGTTGAAGCTTCGAGTGAATACATATACAGAAAAACCGTGACTGATTCAAAAACACTTGTTATTGGAGTTTCACAATCCGGAGAAACTGCGGATACTCTTACTGCTATTAAACAAGCAAAAGAAAAAGGTTCTCATATTTTGATTATTACGAATCGTCCGGATAGTGCTATGGCAAGAGAAGCTGACAGCTTATTATCTGTAAATGCAGGTATTGAAGTTTCTGTTGCGGCTACCAAATCTTATATAGCACAATTAACTTCCTTTTACCTGTTGGCGCTATATATGGCGGAAATAAAAGGTACTACGCCTGCAGATGTTTTAAAGAAATTAAAATCCGAAATGCTTATTTTGCCGCAAAAAATAGAGCAAATTTTAGCCAATAAAGAGCATATACAAAAATGTGCCAGAAAATATTCTTCAACACGTGATTTTATATATATAGCAAGAGGAATAAATTATCCGACAGCGTTAGAGGGTGCATTAAAATTAAAAGAAATAAGTTATATAAATGCGACAGGTTACCCTGCAGGAGAATTAAAACATGGACCAATTGCAATGTTAGATGAGATAATGCCTGTTTTATCAATATTGATGAAAGGTTCTGTTTATGAGAAAATACTTTCAAACAGTGAAGAAGCAAGAGCAAGAAATGCTCAAATGATAGCTTTAACAAATTCAGATGATTCTAAACTTGAGAATTTATTTGATTTTATTATACATGTTCCTGATGTTGATGAAATGTTATCCCCAATACTCGCAATTGTTCCTTTGCAGCTGATAGCATATTATATAGCAGAATTTTTGGGTAAGGATGTTGATCAACCGAGGAATTTAGCAAAATCTGTTACTGTAGAATAGAGGTAATTTTTATGAATCAACTGATAACAACAATTATAGATGTAAAATACAGCGGTTTGAAAAATCCGCTTGATATAGAACAAAAACTTAAAGAAAAATATGGAAATGTTGTACGTTGGGCAATAATTTCCGTAACCGGAGATAGAGCAAAAGTTAGCGTAACTTATGAAGTCGGGTATGATACAAAACACCTTGGTTAATTGATAAATATGACGTTTATAATTGAAGAAAAACCCTAAAACGAACTTTTTACATTGTTCTGTTTTAGGGTTTTGTTAAGTTACATAAGGATTTTTATAATATTCAAATGAATTACTTAAGATATGTATTTGCTAATTTTTCATAATCTGCTTTTGAGATAACAACACCAGTTCTCGCATCAATTATCGGATTATTACTTTTCATATCTTCATATTTTTGATCAATTTTGCCTGCTTTGTAATCGTGATTTCTGATTATATTAATAATGGCACCTGTTGCTAGGGCAACTCCTGCTGCAACTAATGCTATTTTTCCTTTTTGAGCCGGAGTTTTTGACATAAAGTCTTTTACAGCTTTTGATGCGGCATCATATACCTTTGTACCTTTTAACTTGTTAATTGCGTCGCCAACATGAGTTTTTATTTTAGATAATAGCCCATTTTTCTGTATTGTTTTAGCATCAATATTTACATTTAATTTTTGTTTAACATCTTTAAATTTTTCTGCGGCTTTTTTTGCACTGTTTGAAACTTCATCAATTACATTATGAGGATTTTTAAGCATATCATTTAATTTTGTATTTTTAGTTGTTGTTGAAATTTTAAAGTTTTCAATAAAATCTTTAATTTTTTGTACAAGTTTATCAGGATTACTTAATAAATCGGCAACTTTACCCTTTATTTTATTGTAGTCAATCTTTTCAGGATTTATACCACCTTTTTTAATAAAATTTTTAATTTCTTTTGCATTATTTTTCGCATATTCAATTACATTATCTATATTTTTAGTCACATTAGATGTAACTTTTTCCGTTTCTACTTTATTCTTACCTTTGTTAATTATATTACTAATTACTTCTTTAGCTTTATTAACAAACTTATTGTTAAATATTGTATCTGCTTTCTTTCCATATTGCGTTAAAAGAGCCTCTGCCTTATCAGGATTTTTATATACGGCATATCCGGCAGCTGTAGGTAAACCAACGGCTAAACCCAGCCCAAAGGCTGTTTTTGCATTGTTCTTGCGATGTTCACTTTGTTGTGCCTGCTGAATTTCTTTTAAATCTCTATAAGAGTTTCTTGTTGGAGTTAGCGTCATGCCCAAAATTGAATTAACCATAAAATTTCTACCTTTCTACAAATATTAAAACCTACTTATATATAAAGTATTTTTGTAACAAAAAATTGCCTTTCGATAATAAATTTTTGTCAAAAGGTAATAATAATAAGTGTTTAAGGCAAATTAACAATTTTTAATATAATTAATCTTCATCTGAAATTATTTTTGCACCATTTTGTTCAACACTAACAGTGCGTAAATCACATTTAATATTTTGATCAGCCCAGGTTTCTTTTACAATATTTTTGATTTTGTCCAAATCATTTTTCTCTGAAATAACGAGAATAGAAGACCCTGCGCCACTCAAAACACAACCTAATACACTGTCAATATGCTTGAGGTTATCAATGATTTTATCTAATCCTTGAACTAATTTCATCCTATATGGTTGATGTAATTTGTCATGAAGCGCTAATTTCATTAGTTCTTTATCTTTTGTATTAACTGCCTGTACAAACATACCTAACCTTTGAGCATTAAATACCGCATCTTTCATAGGAACTTCTTTTGGTAAAACAGAGCGAGCTATACCTGTTGATAATTCAAAATCAGGGACGCAAACAGTAATCATCCATTCTGACGGCCAATCCAATTTTCGATAAACAACAGAGCCGTCTTCTTCTAGCGAAGATAAAACCAAACCGCCAACAATTGCAGGAGTAATATTATCCGGGTGTCCTTCAAGTTCACAGGCTATAGACAGTAATGCAACTTCATCCGCAGGATTACCTAATAATTCGTTTGCAGCAACCAGAGCACCTACAATTACCGATGCACTCGAGCCTAATCCTCTTGCAACAGGAATTGATGAGCGAATATTAATCTTTAGCTCGCTTGGTGTTTGACCAATAGAATTATATAGCAATTGAACAGCTTTATAAACAAGACTGTTTTCGTCTTGTGGTATATGCTCTAGTGATAATTCATCAATAGCTGAACTTTCAGCAATAACATTTATTTCTATACCTGTACCCGGCAATACTGTTTCTTCTATTGTAATTGTATTATATATAGGTAATGCCATACCTAAACAATCAAATCCCGGTCCTATATTAGCCGTAGTTGCCGGCACTTTCACACTAACTTTCATAAAATCCTTCCATTTACTACAATACAATTATAACAAAAACATAAGGATTATTGTTTACGTTCTTTTATGTAAACTGAAGGCAAATCATCTTGGCCTTTTGGCGCACGATATGTTATTTCAGTTTGTGACCCGTCTGAGTTGTACATTTTCATGACTCCGGCGCCGTTGTCATAGTCTGTACGTCTGATGACAAGCTTTCCGTTATCACGAATATCGGTATTTGCCATGTCCTCATCGACAGATGTATTTCTTGTCACGCCATCTCCCAAATTTTCTGTTTTTGAGGCATTATCAGAAACTGCAATTACTGCTCCGTTATATCCGACATTATATTTACGACCTTCAAAGACAAACTCATCTCCGACTTTTAGATTTTTTTCTTTAATTATACTCGCAAATTTTTCTGAACGTTGTTGCTCTGCAATTGCAGCCTTATCTGTATAATTAGGATTTGATTTGATAAACATAGCTTTTATATTGTTTATTATTCCGCCTGCAACATTCCAGGCTTGCCCAAGAATACCTGAGATGTAGTCTTTAAATGTTTTAGAACCGTTTGAAAGATTTAGTGTCTGCGCATCAAAATCACCAACAGAAATAAGTCCGTCACCATCGGCATCTTTGTACTTTGTGTTCCACATTGCTTTTGTCTTTTCATCCAAAGAGTTTACATCAATCTGAAAAATGGACTCTGCAGTCTTATTTGCATTGGCTGCCGCAGTTCTTATGCCACCGTGTTGATTTTGTTGCAACTGTGTATTGTTAATTGAATTTATACTCATGTATATATAAAGTATATACAGAGGAGGGAATTGCGCAAAATTCAACTTATATTAAGAAATATTAATTATAATAAATTACTTGCGGGTAAGCACAATAAGTTGTAAATTATTACTATGATGACATTTCAATCTTATATTACCGCAGATGGGTCCGTAGGACTCTATAATAACGAGGTTAAAGATATATACCATAGCGCAACAGGGGCGCTATCAGAGGCTTTTGACAAATTTATATATCCTATTAACTTTGATTTGCTTTTATCAAAGGATAATATAAAAATACTTGATATATGCTATGGCATCGGATACAACTCAAAAGTGTTTCTAAATTTCATGTTGGAAAATTATTTTCAGAAATCATCTCAAAAATTTATTGAAAGTTTTTTAACAATCAACTATAATCTCGCTTCGATACATACCAATAAAATCAAGGCTAACCGGACTAAAATATTATCAGTAGATAACGAAGCGATATATACAAATAATATTAGTAATAAAATTTCTATTACATCGTTAGATACAAATGAAATTTTAATGGCAATTTCACCGTTTATAAGATCAGGAATAAAAAATCCACAGAAATATAATAAAGAAATTAATATAGGACAAGATTATGGTAAGTATTATACCAAAGTTGCTAAATGTATGCCAAAGATTAATAATATAATTAATTATTATATTCTTTTAAATATG
>OMVC01000015.1 GCA_900314375.1 uncultured bacterium | reverse complement strand
TTCAGAAACGAGAAATCTTTGATAATATGCACAAGATTTAAACTAATGTAAAATAAATTCAAAAATACTTTACTTTTATATATGAATATAATAAAATTAATACATACAATATGATAATATTGTGAACAAAAGAACGGTGTCCCCGTTCTTTTTTCAGTAATATGGAAGGACTGAATATGAAACAGGATATTAATAGATTTGAAATTCTTGAGGCTATTACTCCGCTCATTGAGAATACCGCCATGAGATACAATCTTATTCCTATTGAAATAGATTTTTCAAAAGAAAATCACAGATGGTTTTTACGCATTTATCTGTATTCAAAAGAACGTGAAATTACATTGGACGATTGTGAAAATGTTACAAGGAGTTTGGAAGGTTTTTTGGATGAATTGATTCCTGTTAAGTATTATCTTGAAGTATCTTCACCGGGGTTGGAGAGAAAATTCAAGTCAGAAAAAGAATTTATCATATTCAAAGGCCGCAGAATCAGTATCAAGTTAAAAGAGCCTTTAGAAGGGGAAACCGAAAAGATTTTCAAAGGCGAACTTGTAGATTATGACGTAAATGAAGGTTTAACATTTTTCAGATTTGATGACGGTCAAGAATTAAAAATTCCAAAGAATAATATTCAATCAGCAAAACTGTATATAGATTAAAAAGGAGAATAAACATGATTAAAATCGGAGCAGGAAACTTAAACGAAGTTTTCGAAGAATTAGAAAGAGAAAAAGGTATCTCAAGAGACGTTATTATTTCTTCATTATGTGATGCCATGGTTGCAGCATACAAAAAACACTTAAGAGTGAAAGAAATTGAAAACGTTGAAGCAATATTGGATGAACAAGCAGGCGAAATCGGCATATTTAAAGGTAAAACTGTTGTTGAATCTGTAGAAGATGAAGAAAATGAAATTGCACTTGCCGTAGCAAAAGAAATTGACGAAGACGTAGAAGTCGGCGATGAAGTAAGACTTGAAGTTACTCCGGAACAATTCGGAAGAATTGCAGCTCAAGCAGCAAACCAAGTATTAACTCAAAGAATCAGAGAAGCCGAAAGAAATCTTGTATTAAATGAATTTTTAGACAAAAAAGGAACTTTAATTACAGGTATTATCCAAAAAGTTGATGAAAGAAGAAACGTTATAGTAAATATCGGTAAAATTGATGCAATAATGCCAAGAAAAGAACAAATTCCGGGAGAATATTACAAACCTGGTAACAGAATAAGAGTATTTGTTCTAAATGTAAAAGAAACAACAAGATTGCCTCAAGTAATTGTTTCTCACGCACACCCTGAAATCGTAAGAGAATTGTTTGAACTTGAAGTTCCTGAAATCGAAGACGGAATTGTTGAAATTAAATCAATCTCACGCGAAGCAGGTTACAGAACAAAAATTGCCGTATGGTCAAATGACCCTGAAGTCGATTCTGTAGGCGCTTGTATCGGACCTAGAGGTACAAGAATACAAACTATTGTAGGTGAATTGAAAAACGAAAAAATTGATATCGTAAGATACTCTCTTGACCCTGTTGAATATATAGTAAATGCGCTATCCCCTGCAAGAGTTGTTTCTGTTGATATTATGGCAGATGATGAAGAAAATCATGAAGCACTTGTTGTTGTTCCTGATGATCAATTATCTTTAGCAATAGGTCGTGAAGGACAAAACGTAAGATTAGCACATAAATTAACCGATTGGAAAATTGATATCAAATCAGTTTCCCAAATGGAAAGAGCAGAAGCTGAAGGTCAAAATTATAATGACGAACCTCAATATGAGGAAGAATCTGAAGCTGAAGAAACTTTTGAATCTGATGAACTCCAACAAGAAATCGAAGAAGAAATGAATCAACAAGCTTATGATGAAGAAGATATTCAAGCTGATGAAGAAACTTCTGAAGATACTGCAGAAGAAACTGAAGAATAGAAAAGATAGTTAACTGATAATTAAATAAATAAAAATCGCAGGATTTATATTCTGCGATTTTTATTTATTTATATATTTTCAATTTTTGCACTCGTTGATGTTTTTGTTGTGTAATCAGGAACAGTATTATACAGTTTTTTAATAACTTGTTTTGGTTGGGATACAGTTTTATTTACGGTGTTAGCTCTTACTTGAGTTTTAGTATCTTGTTTTTTACCCAATGTCCATCTGAATCCAACACTCAAAACAATACCTGTTCTGCCGCCATTTCTTAACATAGTTTGTGCGTGTGCAGTGAACCTGTCGCCCCAAGATTTTTGTAACCCGACACCATATTGTACATAAGGTTTTACAGACAATTGAGGAAGTCTTGTATCTTCTGCCATTACTTTCCCGCCTGTCTGGACATTCCATACCATATCAACCCCTGCATAAGGCTGCCAACCGGTTTTTGTATTGCCGATAATTTTTAAACTTGGCGCGATTTGAATTGCATGAACAGGGTCACTGTCGATTCTTGCTCCTGCAGAATTCCTGTAATCAAATGTATTTGCAAATGTATAACCGATAAACATTGTCGGCTGAATTATTATTTTGCCATCTTTTAACTCCCAGTTATAACCGGTTTTGTTTGCGATACCCGCTGTCATCATAGCAAAATTATCTGTGCCGAAATTAGTGTAAGCCTCACCTGCTGAAGCACCTGCTGACATAGTTAAACCGGTAAAGAAGTTGCCTTTATACAATGTTCCCGTTACGCCTAACAAACCGCCCTGTTGATTCATGCTTATGCCATCATAAGACATGTGATTACCGTTGTAACCAACAAACGCTGAAACAACTCCTTTTTTACCGTTACCCAAATCTTTTAATTTGCTGTCGCCGCCATACAAAGCACCATAAGCAACATTGGATACTCCAACTCCGCCTCTTAAACGGACTTTTTCAAAGGTTGTATAAGGTGTTGTCCACATTGCTTCGGAAGTCAAAGGTAATTCTGATTTTGAAGTGTAAACCGGTGCAGATTCATTTATTGCATAAGTATTCGGATTTTCTGCAGCAAATCTTTGAGTATACGGATATTTTGAATATCTGTTCATGTGGTAGAAACCTTGATGTAGGGTTTCATTTTGAGTAATTACACCACCGACTTGAGTTGCCACAGAACTTGCCATAACAGACGGGTTAAAATCACTATAACCGCTGCCACCACCGGAATAATTCAACCAACCGCCTGAAACACTACCATGTAATCGTCTGATTGGTGTAACAATATCAGGCAATTTGAATGTTGTAGAGGTTGTATTTTTACGTCCCAATGTAGTTGTATCACCAAGGTGAACTCTGATTCTGTCTTTTAGTGTTGTACCTTTTATATTGATACTTGTAACAACAAATTTACCGCCATTATTGTTTATATTTGCAATTAATTTGTCGGAAGTTTCGTTACTTACATTAAAGTCTATCATCAATTTTGAATTTTTATTCAAGTTTACATTGCCTAAATTAGTTGATGAAACTTTATTGTCTTCCACATTAATTCCGCCGCCATTGACATTCAATGAACGAGCATTTGAGATATCGCCGTTATTACCGAACGAAATAATAGAATTATTCAAATTAATTTGGTTTCCGGTAATTGAATTATTTATCAATAATCCTGAATTAGTATTCAAATTAATCTTACCGTTTCCTGTTACGTCGACATGCGTTTGGGAACCGGAATTATAAGTTATTGTACCGTTATTATTGACGGCATTTGGACTTAATAAATCCTGCGTAGCTGTAGTTATTGTTCCGTCATTTGAAATGTTTTCTGAATTTATCTTACCGTTATTATTAATTTTTCCATTTTGATTATTTGTTAAATCACCTGATATCAAGCCTTTATTATTCAAGGTACCGTTATTTACAGTATCACCGGTTACCCGACCCTTGTTATTAAATTCCCCGTTTTCAGCGTTTGTAATATCAGTAATTGTTCCGCTTGCAGAATTCGTTAATTTACCGGTATTGTCTACTGGCGCATTTATATTACCATTATTTGTTAATGTTCCGGAATTGGTTACAGATTGTTGAGTAATTGTTGAATTATTTGAACCGGTTCCGCTGAAGTTTGTAGTGCCGTTGCCTGTTATAACATTATTATTTGCTCCACCGGTTAAATTCAATTCACCATCATTTGCGATATTACCGTCAATACCATCAGCTTTTGATGTTATATCACCTTTTTCACTATTCGTAATATCACCTTTTATTGAACCTGTATTTGTTATTGTTCCGTCGTTTTTAACATCACCGTTAATTTTTCCGGTATTTGCCATTTGCGAATTTTCATTGTTATCAATATCGCCATTAATTGTTCCGGAATTATCTACAGTTCCTGAATTTGTAATATCAGAATTTACGGTCTTATTATTATCTAATGTACCATTATTATTGATATTGTCTGCTGTTACAGTTCCGTTATTGTGTAATGCACTCTTATCATCAATATTTATTTCTTCTTGCTCGAATTTACCGTTATTATTGACCGTAACATCAGCGCCATTGCCTTGAGAATCAGCCTTTATGTTTGAAGTGCCTTCGCCTGTTACTTTATCAAACGAATCAGTTCCGTATAAATTTAACGTTCCGTCATTATCGATATCAGCAGTTTTGTTATTGTTGAAATCGGTATTTGTTATATCAAGCGTTCCGCCTTCATTATTAGTTATTGCTGTATCAAATCCCGAATAATTATCAACATCGTTTATTGCAAGTCTTTGACCGTCAGAAACTGTTATACCTTCTGTTGTTCCTTGACCTGTAATATTTTTATTGTTTCCGTTTACAACAAGTGAATCACCTTTCAATTCGCCCAAATCATTATTAACAGTTTCTCCTGATTCGCCAACATTATATACCTTTGTCGGTGTTTCAGATTTCACTGCATTTTCAAGATTTGAATATTCAAATGTCAATTCACCCGTTGATTTTGTATAAGTCAATAAATAACTTGTTGTTTGAGAAGATGAAGTTCTTGCATTATCTGCTAAATCAACATAATTACGAACTCCTGTATCCGCAACAAGTATTTCCAACGGAATTGTTGATGTTGAATCCGTTAATATTCTGACTTCAGATAATAAGATGCTGCCGCCTTCTTCCGTAACCTGACCTGTTATTACATCACCTTTAACAGCTGCCAAATCTGCATCTATAGCTACATTCAAGTTGCCATTACTTAAATCTATGTTACCTAAATCAGTTGTTTTGGTTGCGTTATCAAGTAAATCAACAGTACCGCCTTTTGCTATGAGTGAATTAGCTTCACTAATATCGCCATTATTTCTTATTGCTAAAGTCGCACCGTCTTTTAATTCAATATCGTTGCCTGTAATCTCTTTATTATCAAGTGTTACAGCACCGCTATTAATTTGAGTAGTACCGTCACCTGAAATTGTATCCTGAATTGTTCCGCCATTTAGTACCAATGTGCCGTCGTTATCAACTGCACCGACTAAATTTGATGCGCTTGACGTGATTGATGCATTTTCATTATTAGTAATAGCTCCAACAAGTTTTCCGTCTGTATTATCTAATGAACCACTGTTATTTATAGCAGCCGTTATTGTTGAATTGTTATCCAATGAACCTGAATTTGTAACGGTTGCTTGAGTTATTTCCGCATTGTTAACAGTTTCACCTGCGAAGTTTGTTGTACCGTTTGAACCTGTGATGGTATTATTATTCGTTCCGCCGGTTAAATTCAAGGTTGCGGTATTTGAAATAGCACCTGTTAAATTAGATGCATTAGAATTAATTACACCGCCATTTGTATTTGAAATTGTTTCAGCCGTGATTGTTCCGGCATTATTCAATGTAGCACCGTTATTTGTTACGGTTTTCTGTTCGATTGTACCGTCTTGTGCGTTTGTGAAGTTTGATTTATTTTCTAATGAACCGTCACCTGATATTTCACCGTTATTTGTAAATTTAGAATTTACGGTAATTACACCGTCATTATCTATCGTACCGTTGTTTACGGAATTACTTGAAGTATTACCGCTTATATTAAGTTCAGATTCATCAGTATTGGTAATTGTACCGTTATTAGTCAATGAACCGTTTACTGTAACTTTATTATTATTTTCTAATTGCGCATCTTCACTGACTGTCAAATCACCTTGACTAAATTCGGCATTTTCACCCACAACAGTTTTACCTGTTTGTACATTGGTATCACCCGAACCCGTAACTTTCTTTTCAAAAGTATTATCGCCGTTTAAATTCATTGTACCGGCATTATTTACATCTGTTGTTGTGTTATTGAAGCTTGAATCGGTTATATTTACTGTTGCGCCTGATTTATTATCTACACCGGTACTGTTATCTTTTACGGTTGAATTATTAATATTAACCGTACCGCCTTCATTATTGGTTACAACAGTATCGAAGCCTGAATATTCACTAACATCATTTAATGTCAATGTTTGACCGTCAGAAACATTTATGCCGCCTGTTGTACCCTGACCTGTTATCTTATTGTTTCCTGCATTTACAGATAATGTCGTACCGCCTAAATTGCCTAAATCGCTTGTTACGGTTTCATCTTCCACCATTGTATAAACTTTTTGAGTTGAGCCGTTATTTACAGCAGTTTTCAGATTAGCAAATGCAATTTCTAATTGACCGTATGTACCGTCGTCGCTGTCGCCATAAGTTATAAAGTAATTGTTGCGAAGATTTTCTGAATTTACGTAGAAATCATTTGCCAAAATTACGTTATCTTTAATATTTTGTTCCGCAACTTTTATACCGTAAGGAACCGTTGCTCCAAGTACAGTATCGGAAATTGCGTTGATATTTTGGATTACAATATGATTTCCGCCTTCATTTGAAATGACAACACCGCTGATTACATCAGCAACTCGAGTTTCAAAATTAGTATCAATTGATAGTTTAATATCTTCACCGTTAAGCGTTACATTAGCAAGGTTAAGATTTTCGATTTCGTTATTTGCAATATCTAAAGCGCCGCCATTACCGATAGTTCCTGCAAGCGTTAGCAGGTCTTTATGTGCAATTTTTGCTGTACCCTTATCTAAAGACAACGTGTTGTTTGTTATTGTTGTATTCACAATAACTTTATCATTTGCATCAATATGTGTTGTGCCGGTACCTCTGACAGCAGTAGTCAATTCACCGTCATACAAGTTCAAATGAGCGTTGTTTAGAACACCGTTTGTTATCTTCAAATCACTTGCACCAATGTTTGCCGTACCTGAAGTTATCGTCATATCTTTTTGAGTTACGGAATCATTAAAGTTGATATCACCTGCATAAGTACCTGAAGTATCACCAACGGTTATTGTGCCTATAGGAGAATTTGCATCAGTAATTGAACCGCCAAAGGTAATCGATTTGCCTTGACCAGCTTTGAGATTCAATGTACCTTGGTTGTAAATATCATTTGCAACACCACCTTCAACAGTGACTTCCCCTGTTTCGGCATTACGTGTAATCGTTGCTTTTGACTTATTGCCGGAGAATACGACATCTTTATCCTGTGCAATAAGATTTACCGTACTTGCACCTGTTATACCGATTGCACCGCCGTCACCCGCATTTGCATTATCAATAAAGTCGGTATCTGTTATTGTTGAGGTATAAGTATTACCTCCATATATATTTATAGCACCACCAGGCGCACTGTTTACGGCGCCATAGTTATTCTTAAATACGGAATTTGCACCTATATCTACGGAATTTGCATATATTGCACCTGCAAATAAATTTGAATAGTTATTTTCAAATTTTGAATTTGCACCTGTTGTTATTTTGCCTGAAGCATGAATAGCTGCTCCCGGTCCTGAACCCGTACCGATATTATTTACAAATTGCGCACCGGAGCCGATTGTTACATCATTTCCTGCATATATTGCACCAAACATACCGGAATTGTTTTCAAATTTTGCATTGTCTCCGACAGTAACTTTTGAATTTGCAAATATTGCACCTCCCGGAGCATTTCCGGTAACTTTGTTATTCAAGAATTGCGCATTTTTACCGATTTCGACAAAACTTGCATATATTGCACCGCCATTATAAGCACTATTATTTTCGAAAATTGCACCATCATCGACAGTAACCGAACTTGCATATATTGCTCCGCCATTATATCTTGCAGTATTATTTTGGAATATATTATTGTCGCCGATTGATACACCAGCATACGAAGATATAGCACCGCCATTGTTAGCAGAATTGTTTGCAAACATTGAATCAGTTATAGAAGCAGTGCCGGAACTATATAGCACACCACCGTCTGAATTATTTGCAGTGTTGCCGTAGAATACTGAATCTTTAATATTTACTATACCCGCGTTAAGGACTACAGTGCTGCTAAACCCGTTCCAGCCGTTGTTGGTGATGGTGACTTCGCCGGTTTCTTGGTCTGTTGTGTATGCACCGACATTTTGGATATTTAATGTTTGACCTTCGCCGACAGTAATTCCGCCTTTGCCGTTGCCATTTACTCCATAGCCCGCACCGTCTATCGTGAAGTTTGCATTCTCCGCTACTGCAGCATCACCATTAATACCGTATGCTAATTTGCCGATTGATGTCGTGTTGCTTGTCAAACCGATTTCAGCTATATCGGCAGATATTGATTCGTCTGAAGATAATCTGTATGTCGGTGTTGTCGCATCTGATACATTGCCCTCATAATCTCTTGATGCGATTACAAGGTTCAAAATATCACTATTCTTAAACATCAAATATGCGCCATCTGAATCCGAACCTGATGATACGCTATATATTGTCGTTCCATCTGCGCCTGTCAATGATGTTATTTGAGATGATGCGTTATCTTTCAATGCGCCGTTTGTATAATAAACTTTTGTATAACGATTATCCGTATCTGCTACAACCGTTACGGAATTCAAGTCTATCATTCCAGTTGAGCCGTCAACTACAGAGGTTGCCAAAACTCTGTCGCCTCTATTGGTTGCTGATGAACCGTTCAATGCTACATCTATTGCCAATGCAACTGTATTAGATAATGAAACACTACCCAATGTTTGAGATTCGATTGCGCCCGTTACAAAGTTTAAGTTGCCGCCTGTTCCGTTGAAGTTCGTTACTGCAAACGCATCATTTATACCTGCATGCAATGTGCCGCCCGATAATGCTAAACTTGGTGTTGTTATTTTTGCATTGGCATTGAATAACCCGCCTGAAATTACCGCACTGCTATTTGCATTAACTGCGGCATTTGTATTAACCGTTCCTGAATAAGTATTAATATTGTTTTGCGTTACAGTTGAATTGAAATTGATTGTGCCTGTTTGGTTTTCTTCAGCGTTAATATTTATAGTGCCGACAGGCGTTGAATAATCTGTGATTGATCCGCTAAATGTGATTGATTTGCCATCAGCAGCGTTAAGGTTCAAGGTGCCTGCGTTAAAGACGTCATTTGCCACTCCGCCGGTAACTCCTGTTACCTTACCATCAGTTAATATAGGCGTTACACCGGATTTGTTACCGCTAAATAACACGTTTTTATCCAGAGCATAAATATTAAGCAATCCGATATTATTTCCATCCAAAGCAGCATTTGCAATTGCGCCGCCAACACCACTCGTTGCATTATCATAGAAAGATGAATCTACAATGGTCATAATATTTGTGTTGCCAATCGCTCCACCTGCTACAGTTGGGAGACCAAGAGGGCTAATCTCAAAGTTACCAAATGCGTAATTCCTTGTAAAATCACCTGATATACGGTCAATTACACCTTTGTTGTAATTAAATACAGCTCCGCCTGCTGATGTTATAAGATTATAAGAGCTAGCTTCATGACCGTATATATAGTTGTCAGTGAAAGTTGCATTTACTGTACCAATATGACCAAATTCGTTATATAGAGCACCTCCATATGTATCTTCTTCAACAATTGCATAATTTCGGATGAATTCTCCGGAAATAGAATTTATTGATCCAGTATTGAGAATAGCCACACCTAAAGCACGTTCGCCACTTACATAGTTTTCATAAAATTTCGTGTCTGAAATAGAATTTATTGTCCCCCCCCGATTTCCAATAGGTCCATTATACCGTAAATGGTTATTAGCAAAGACTGAATCACTTACATTCAATGTGCCGGAATTATCAAGAACTGTTCCTTCAAACCCGTTCCAACCGTTGTTGGTGATGGTTACTGCGCCGGTTTCTTGGTCTGTTGTGTATGCACCGACGTTTTGGATATTTAATGTTTGACCTTCGGATACGGTTATTCCGCCTTTGCCGTCGCCGTTGATATTGTGTTTATCAGCATTGATTGTAAATACTTTGCCAACCTGATTTCCGATTGCGTTTGTCGTTGTATCAGGAATTTGTGCTAAATCTTCTGTTATGCTTTCGTCATGTGCCATTGCATAAACAACGTCATCACCTGCAGTGCGTGCTGCAATTACAAGGTTGTTGACATCTGTATTATTGAATGTTAACCAACCGCCCTGACCGTAACCACGAGCCTGATATGTTACTGTATAAGAACCTTGTCCGCTCAATTTCGAAGCGGTAAAGTCTTCATGAGATAAGCCTGTATGAGCTTTTAAAGTATCATCTACAACTTGAGCATAAATATATTTGCTTGTACCGTCAGCTAATACCTTGATATTATCTATCAAAATCTTATGACCGTTTGCATTGATTGATGCTGCGCCAAACATATCTGCCTGTGCAGTTTCAACATTTGCGTCAATATTCAGTTTCAAATCACTGTTCAATGTTACATTGCCAAGCGATACATTATCTAATACATTATTTTGAGTATTTATTAAACTTCCTTGCGCTTCATCAACAGTCAAACCATTTAATGATAATGAGCCATAAGTCCTTGTGCCGCCCTCTTGAGTATAACCTGTCAAATTGATTGTCGCTTTGGATAGATTAATAGTATTATCACTTAATGCGCCTGCCAGATTCAAAACTGAACCTGAAGCCATATTCATTCTGCCATTTGAGCCGTTCCATCCGCCGTTAATATTTGTTGTTGAATTTGCTCCGAGGTTGATTGTGC
>OMVC01000179.1 GCA_900314375.1 uncultured bacterium | reverse complement strand
CAAAATATAGTATAAATACTATGATAATAAAGAAATATATTAATCATAATAATAACCGAAATTAATTGTAGAAAACTCTTAAAAATACTGTTATTATTGAAAATTGAGAATTAATAAAATTGTAGAAAACATAATAATAAAATGTTGATTTTGTAGAAAAGTAAAAAAAATATAACAAATTAAAAAAAATTGTAGAAAACTTTTACTTTTCTACAATTTTTCTACAAACATTTCTACAAAAAATATTAATGAAATCCTGTTGGTGAATATTCATCAAAATAATATCCATTATATGCAATCAATCTGTCGTCATGACCCATTATTTTTAATTCATAAACATTTTTCATATTTTTATTATTTCTTCCCAAATGTTTAATACCTGAAGTACCTCTTGTAGTAGCAAATTGAGTTAATGCATCTTCAAAAGCTTCAAAGAATTCAACACATTGAGGGAATTTGTATTTATCTATCAATTCATGTTTTGCTTTTTTACTAATTGTTGCAAGGATTTTTTTAGAGCCTTTTTCATCTAAAGTAGCCCAATTTTTGGTATCTTTATTTATATATTCATTTTCTATAATATATTTTATTATATTTTTGTCTAAATCATTTTTTATATCAAAAATATTCAGAATTTCTTTTATAAAAGATTTTTGAGAATCCTCTAAATCTAAATAATCATCATATTTACATAGATTTTTTATTATTGTATCCGGATTTTTTCCGCTATTTTCTACTGTTAGTTTAAATAAGTCTTTATTTCTGGCAAAATCAATACTTTGCGGATATGCATCCAAAGCTTCTGCATTTATTAAATATTTTCCTGCCTTATTTGTATCAATTGTACCGTCATTATTTAAAGCATATTTTTTTGCAAGTTCTAATTTTTTTGAATCCGGCTCTATTTCGGAATATTCATAATATTTATTCCAACGTGTAATATCAGTTTCTACTTTTGAAATATTAAATTTTTTTGTGTTTGAATCATAGTTTTTTGTAATAAGTTCAATAACTTTATCAGCAGTTTCAAGTTCCTTTTTATCTAACGAAGTTGGGCGAAAATCCGAACAAATTTCCGCCAAATATGATAAATTATTTCTATATAAAAGGTTTACTTTATCATCAAATTTATCTTGAACATTTTTTAATTGTGCAAAATTCTTTTGTTCAGCTTTTCTTTTTTCAATAGCTTTATTTCTTTCAAGTTCATTTATTTTTTTTGTTCCCTTTGGTTCGATTGCATTATAGTTTATGTTATTCAATGCTTGAGTAAGTGTTTTATCTTCATCCCAAACAGCATCAAGTTCTCTTAAAAATAATTTTAGCATTTTTATATCTTCAAGAGTGTATTTACAATTTGCAAAATCAATTATTTTTTGCAAAATTTCGTCATTTTCGCCAAATCTATCTGAATAAAATTCCAGTCGTTGTTTAAAATCTTTTGTTGTATAAATATCATAGTTTCTTTGTGATTGTTTTATTTTATTTGCTTCTTTAATAATATTTAATATATCTCTTGGTATTTTTTTGAAATTATATTCGGGAGTTACTTTAATGTTAACTCCATCTTTTGAATAGACAATTTCGTTAGGTTTTTTGAAGTTCAGGTATTGTTCTCGTAAAACAGTTAAAACAAAATCATCATAATCTATATCAAGTAATTTTTTTTCAATATCTGATAGAATTTTTCTTTGTTTTCTTTGTATAGGAACAGAACTTAAACTATTACCATTTTTTAAAGAATCTAATCGTTTAAAAATGATTTCAACAATAGGTGTTGAAATTTTTTCATGTATTTTATGCTGTTCTTCTGTAGATTTGTCACCAAAAATGTTTTTATAAACAGGAGTAAGTTTATTTTTAATAATTTCTTTCATAGCATCACAATCTTTATTATCAAAAAAAACTGATAAATCTTCATAGAAATCTCTGGTCAAAGAATTTTCAATTTTTTGAGCTGCAGTAATTTCAGGACGTTGCGGAAATTGTATTTTTGGATATCTTTCTTTTAATTCTTCTAATGTTTTTATATTGTATAAGTCTGAATAGTATTTTTTATATATTTTCTCAAAATTAAAATTACCATCTAATAAAGCAGATTTTAGTTTATTTAAAAGAACAAAATCATAAGGAGAATCATCAGAAACTTCTTTTGTAATTTTTGGAGGGTTGAATTTCATTTTTTTTACTTTATTCAACTCTTTTAAAAGTCTGTGTCCTTCATCAAATTTTTGTTGGCGATTTAAAGAGCTATTTGTTGATAATTCTTCGGCTTGCATCATTATAGTATTTTGCATTTCAATTTTCTTTTTAATAAATTTCATCATTTTATTGAAAGCTTTTAGCATATATTCTTCTTTTGATAATTCTGAATTACTAATATTTAATTTTAAAATATCATTTAACATTTTTAAAAGCTTTTCACTGCCGGCGATATTTTTAACTTGTTTAGGGTCAATTCCGCCGCAAAAATATACTGCAGGATAGGAATATTGTGCAAAATTCGGTTTTATATCTATAGAATTTTCTTTTAAAGGAGCAGAAACGTATTTGTTATAGTTTGTTGTATTGTATTTTATAGCAATATTTGATTCAATTTTCATATAGCAAACCTCAATGATATTTAATAAAACAAAAATAAAAAAAAATTTGCTATTATGTTAACCAATTTAACATAGATCTGATTTCACCGGAGTCTAAATTATATTTTTTTGCCAATTCAGAATTTAAAACTCTGTCAATTCTTAAATTGATTTTAGGCACATCAGTAATATTAAGTGTTTTAGAATTTTTATCATAAAATTGTGAATAATTTAAACCTTCATTGACACAATCAGGAAGTCTTACATAACCTTTTGTGTCATCATAATAACAAATACCGAATGTTCTGCAAATAATTCCTCGATATTCATAAACGCAACACTCGTTATTTATAAGAAAAGGGCATTGATGTTCAAAAATTTCTTCTTTTGATTCTTTTTTATCAAGTAACAGATTGCGAATATTTTGTTGTACGAGAATTTTTGTATTTTGAGGCAGGTTTATAAAACCTTCTGTCAGATAAGTAAATTCAAGCTGTGAAAACGGATAATCTCCTTTTTGACAACATTTTGAACAACCTTTGTTACATTTAATATATTTTTTTTGATTTTGTGATATGAACTTTAATAATTCGTCAAAATCATTCAAAAAATTTTTATAATTCTCCAGCATATAAAAAACCCTATAAAAATTATATCATAATAAATTTTCATGCTATTATCTAGATATGTTTGATTTTTTAAAAGAAAAATTTAGCGGTTTAAAAAATACCGTTTCAAATACGGCAAAATCACTTGTAGATAATGTTTTATCAAATGTAGATTCATCAGATGAACAGTATTCCGAATTTGCGCTGGATGATATTGAAGATACATTAATAAGCGCTGATTTAGGTGTTGGTTATGCAGCAGAACTTGTTGACAAATTGCGGTTTCAAAAAAACTCAAAACCGTCAGAACTAAAACAATTTTTAAAAAATGAATTTAAACAAGTATTATTTGATGCAGGAAATACTGAATTAAATTATAAAGATGGTGAAGTAAATATATATTTTATAACAGGTGTCAACGGAGCAGGTAAAACTACATTAATAGCAAAACTTGCTTATAAATTTAAACAAGAAGGAAAAAAAGTTTTAATTGCAGCCGGCGATACATTCAGAGCGGCAGCAGAAGAACAATTAAACATTTGGTCAGTACGTGCAGGAGCAGATATTGTTCGCAGAGATAAAGCAGACCCTGCATCAGTTGTTTATGAAGCTATCCAAAAGGCAAAAACAGAAAATTATGATGTAATTCTTGTTGATACAGCGGGTAGATTACAAAATAAATTTAATTTAATGGAAGAATTAAAAAAAATAAAAACAGTAATTGATAAACAAGCGCCTGAATCTTTACGCGAAAGCATTCTTGTATTAGATGCTAATACAGGGCAAAACGGACTTCAACAGGCAAAAATATTTGGAGAATGTGTAAATTTAACCTGTTGTGCATTAACAAAACTTGACGGAAGTGCAAAAGGCGCAATAATACTTGCAATAGCAAAAGAAATGAAATTGCCTGTAAAACTTATCGGAGTCGGTGAAAAAATGGAAGATTTAAAACCGTTTAATGCAAATGATTTTATAGAGGCATTGTTTAATAAGTAAAAAGGTTAAATGGTTGAAAGGCTGAATGGTTTTATGGTTGAAGGATTAAATAGAAATTTAATTATTTTAGAAAAGGCAAAAACAAAATTAAATAATACAATACAACTTTTAACAAACCTTTCGCCCTTTCAACCAATCAACCATTCAACAGTCTTAATTATCGGAGTTTTTCACGGGGATGAACCGCAGGGAAAATATTTGATTGAGAAATATTTATTTCAAGAGATATACCCTCCTCTTGATGGTAATAATAATTTAATATTTATCCCTTGCTTAAACCCTGACGGGATGCAAAATAATACCAGAATAAATGCAAACAGTGTTGATTTGAACAGAAATTTCCCCACAAAAAATTGGGGACAAGACGGAAGTGATGCGGGAGAAAACCCAAAAGATTATTATGGCGGAAAAGCTCCTGCAAGTGAAATTGAAACACAATTTGTTATAGATATTATTGAAAAATATCAGCCAAAATTGATTCTAACATTACATGCGCCTTATAAAATTGTAAATTATGATGGTCCTGCGCATGATATAGCACAAAAAATATCAGAAATAATAAATTATCCTGTTGAACCAAGTATCGGATATCCGACACCGGGGAGTTTCGGAACATATTGCGGAGTCGAGCGGAATATACCGACAATTACACTGGAATTAGATGAAGAAATATCGGTAGAACAGCTTGAACAACCTGTATTTGAGATATTTGATATGCTAAATGAAATTAATTTTTCTTAACATAATTAAAGTTTTTACAAATATTTTCCGTAATAGAATTTGTAATATTTTATAAGGAGAAAAAAATGGTAGAAAGTGTAAATGGCGTTTCAAGTGTTCAAGCATCTGCCGGTGTTACAAAATCATCAGCAGCTCAAAAATCAGAAAAACCAAAAAATGTTCCGATGATTGATGTAAGTAAATTAACTCCGGAACAGAAACAGGCAGTGGAAAATTTGAAAAAACAAATTGCAGCAGGACATGTAGAATATAATGATACAAATATATTAGAAGATATTTTAAATTTTGTAATAGACAAAAAATCCGGAGATTATATCAGAATTTCAAATTTTGCAGATCCTAAAGAAAAGTTAACTTTTGGAGAAGCGAAGCATGTACTGAAATTGAATTTACCGCCCGGAAGTTTAAGATGTAATAAGACAGAACGAGGCGGTGGCAATTTTGATTTATATAATGTTCCAAAGGCTTGCGGACAATATTATTTAGATATTTTTATAGATGATTTAGAAGAAGCAACAGGTTTGACAAGAGATGAAATAAAACAACTTTGTGAAGCCAAATAATAAGAAAGATAATTAAAAAATCCCTCTTTTTGTAGTATCATAAAAAAAAAGAGGGATTTTTTATGCAATTATTTAACACATATTCGGGAAAATTAGAAGAATTTAAAACGATAGAACCAAACAAAGTAAAAATGTATGTATGCGGTCCTACGGTTTACGATTATGCACATTTAGGGCATGCAAGATGTTATATTACTTGGGATGTTTTATACCGTTATTTAAAATTTAAAGGATATGATGTTACTTATTGCCGAAACGTAACCGATGTCGATGATAAAATTCTTAAAAAAGCGGAAAAAGAAGGAAAAACACCGCAAGAAGTTTCTCAATATTGGTATCAACAATTTACCAATTCAATGAATAAATTAAATAATTTGAAACCTGACATAGAGCCGTTTGCGACAAAAACTTTGGGCGAAATGATATCAATGGTAAAAACACTTATAGAAAAAGGTTTTGCTTATGAATCAGGCGGAGATGTTTATTTTAGAGTGAAAAAATTCGGCAAATACGGAAGTTTGTCAGGTCAGCCGATTGATCAATTAGAAAGCGGAGCAAGAATAGAAGTAGGTGATTTAAAAGAAGATCCTCTTGATTTCGCTTTGTGGAAAAAAGATGAAAAATTCGGATACAATTCGCCTTGGGGTGTTGGTCGTCCTGGTTGGCATATAGAGTGTTCCGCTATGAGCAGAAAATATTTAGGTCAAACAATTGATATTCACGCCGGCGGAGCAGATTTGATATTCCCGCATCATGAAAACGAAATTGCTCAATCAGAATGTGCTAACGGTTGTAAGTTTGTAAATTATTGGCTCCATAACGGTTTTGTAACAATAAACAAAGAAAAAATGTCAAAATCTTTAGGTAATTTTTTAACAATAGACGATATGTTGAAAAATTATGATGCAAATACATTACGATTGTTTATTCTGACAAATCATTACAGGATGCCTGTTGAATTTTCTGATGAAGCATTAACATCCGCTCAAGCAGGTGCAAAACGTTTAACAAATGCAAAGCAAATCGCAATAAATGAAAATTTGGATATTACAACAACGCCTGAATACAAAGAATTTTGTGATGCGATGGATGAAGATTTAAATACATCAAAAGCTTTGGCGGTATTGTTTGATTTAACAACAAGAGCAAATAAAGACGAAAAAGATGCTTATACAATTCTTTATAAACTCGCAACAGTATTAGGTTTCACTTTTGAAAAAGCAGGATTATCTGATGATGATATCTTAAAAGCCATAAAAACCGTATCAGATGCGTTAGGCCAAGATTTTCAAACAATGGATGAAATTTTAGAGCTTCGCAAACAGGCACGGGCAGAAAAAAATTGGGATATTGCAGATAAAATAAGAGTTTCTTTAGATAGTATCGGAATAATCTTAAAAGATACAAAAGACGGAACAACTGTTGAATTGAAGTAGATAACAAACTTGCACCATTTTGAATTGAAATATATAATGGTGTTATGATTGTTATAAGAAGATTAACGTGTTTTGATTATCCGAAGTTAAAAAAATTGGTGTCTTATCTTTGTAATGATGACAATGATAAGATGACTAAAAACTTGGCACAGGATTCAATAAGTCTGGTCAATGGAATATTACCTTTAAACCTAAAATTCAAACCGGAATCTTTTATACTTGTAGAAGATAAAGAAATTTTGGGATTAATAACAGTGGTTTGTACGGCGGGAAACCCTTATAAAATCAATATAACCCGCTTAATTTTTAAAGATAACAGATATGATATAGGAAAAAACCTTGTTGATTTTGTGATACAAAAAATTGGTGCAAAAGGTGCGACAACATTTGTAGTAACAATAGATGAATGCCATGAGGAATTGTTTGATTTATTTGTAAACGGCTGCGGATTTAGACAATGTTCTTCGGAAACTTTATGGAAAATAGAAAAACCAATCCCGCAAAAAACAGGTTTAAAATGGCGTAATGCGCAAAATTCCGATTCAGAACAAATAAGCCAATTATATAACGACGAAGTGATAAATATTTTTAAACCTTCGTTATTACGTCACCCGAAAGAATTTCAAACCCCGCTTTTTGAAGGATTTAGTCCTATGTATAAAAAACGTTATGTAATAGATGGTGAAAAAAGTATTATCGGGTATTTTTCAATAACAACATCTGATAATTTGAATTATATTTTGGATGTAACTTTAAACAGCGGATATGAAATTGATTATGACGATATAATAAACACCATGCTCTGTGAAATTGCATCAAAAAAACGTGCTTTCTATCCTTTGATAAAACAAAAGAAATATATAAAAAATTCCGAGCAAATTGAACAATATTTACAATCAAAAGGATATCACCCTGTTCAAACACAACATATATTGGTAAAAGATTTTTACAAACCTGTAAAAGAAGAATCAAATGCTTGGAAGGTATTTATATTGGGCGAAAACCAAATTTCAGGATAAAAAATGGATAAAGAAACAGAAAAAAATTTAGTTTTATATTTGGATATGGCGGAAAAAAGCAAGCAATCAGGCGATTTGAAGTCCGCAATAGATTATTATGAAAAATTTTTATCCATTGATAGCACAAAATCGGTCGTATACAATATCACTGCGGATTTGTACGGAAAAGCATACGGTTATGACGGTTTGGAAAAACAGATACAATACTATCAAAAAGCTTATGAATTAAAACCTTCAAGGTTGTCTGTTTTGGGTTTGGCGTTTTGTTATGAAAAATTGGGAAATTTTGAACAAGTAGGCAAATACTATGAAATTTTAATGAATAATAACCCGACGGAAACTGATTTATACAATTACGGTTTGTTTTTAATTCATTCCGGTAAAATGTATGAAGGTCATAAATATATGACTCACAGATTTAATATTGATGATATAAATTTAAAATACCCTATAAAAAATACAAACAAACGCTGGGATTTAAAAACCGGTATAAAAGATAAAACCTTACTTGTTCATTATGAACAGGGTTTTGGTGATACGATTATGTATTGCAGATTTGTTCCGTTTTTAAAAGATTTTGCAAAAAAAGTTATTTT
>OMVC01000120.1 GCA_900314375.1 uncultured bacterium | reverse complement strand
TAGTCAACTTATTCAAGATATTTGGTAGACTGAAGTCTACCCTACCTGCTTTTGATGTTAATGGATTTAATAAAAAACCTAATATAATATCTACTAATAAAAAAGTTCAAGACCAATATCAAATTCTAATGTATAGTAATGGAATTGCAACAATGCCAAATTCTATTGAAGATATAACTTTGAACAGTCGAAAACCTGCATTTAAAAGAAGAATACAAAGTATATTATTATTTTATGAAGTTACTAAAGATATCGATACTTTTAAAGCAGCCAAAAATTATAAAAAATAGTGATTCTCAAAATTTGTGTTCATTCTTCTCAAACCGACTGTGCGTTTACAATGCGTTTTTATTGGCTATGATGCCGAGTTGTTGGGAGTTTAACCTTCTGCATACTTAATTGTTATATTTTGCTTTTTATCATTTTTAATTTACACATATTTTTATGTCATTATGGAATTAATAAATCAATAAATTAATTCAAACACATGTTTGTGATACCCTAAAGAAAATTTTATAATTTAAAATTGGTTTAGCGATAAAAAAGAAAGGTCCGCAACAATGGTTAAACATACAATCGAATGTCCTAAATGTCATGAAATATTTCAAGTTGACGAAGCCGGATACGCTGCCATCGTAAAACAAGTCAGAGATGAAGAGTTTTCTAATGAACTCAAAGACCGACAAGCCCAATATGAAAAAGACAAAGAAAACGCACTTCAAGTAGTGAAACTTGAAGCCGAAAAAAACTTCCAAAATAAATTGAGCGAAAAAGAAAAAGAAATTGCAGATTTAAAAGCAAAACTTGAATCGGAAAAATTAACCAAAAATTCTGCAATTAAAGAAACCGAAGCCGAAAAAGATAAACAAATTGCCGAACTCAAAAACAAATTAGACTCTTTTAACAAAGATAAGCAAATTGAAATTAATGAAATTATTAACAAAAAAGATGCCGAACTTGTAAAAAAAGATAATGAAATATCTGAACTAAAAGGACAACAAAAGATAGATGAAAAAGAATACCAAATAAAAGAACAACATCTTAAAGACAAATATGAAGTACAATTACAATGCAAAGACGAAGAAATTGCCCGCTATAAAGATTTCAAAGCAAAATTGTCAACAAAAATGCTCGGTGAAACTTTAGAACAACATTGCGAAATTTCATTCAATCAGCTTCGTGCAACAGGTTTTGACAGTGCATATTTTGAAAAAGATAATGATGCAAAATCAGGAAGCAAAGGGGATTATATCTTTAGAGATTATGACCCTGACGGCAGTGAATATATTTCTATAATGTTTGAAATGAAAAACGAAGCTGACAATACAGAAAAGAAAAAAAGAAACGAAGATTTCTTTAAAGAATTGGATAAAGACCGTACACAAAAAAATTGTGAATATGCTGTTCTCGTTTCAATGCTTGAACCTGAAAACGAACTCTATAATACCGGTATCGTTGATGTTTCACATAAATACGAAAAAATGTATGTCGTACGACCGCAATTCTTTATCCCGATAATAACACTTTTAAGAAATGCTGCAAAAAAATCCATTCAATACAAAAACGAACTTGCACTTGTCAAATCTCAAAACATAGATATCTCAAATTTTGAAGATGAAATGAACAATTTTAAAGAAAAATTTATGAAAAACGTCAAAGATGCCGGAGCAAGATTTAACGAAGCAATTACAGGCATTGATAAAACAATAAAAACTTTACAAGGGATAAAAGATGCACTGTTACTATCAGAAAAACACCTAAATTCTGCGAATAACAAAGTGGAAGATTTGAGCATAAAACGACTTACAAAGAATAATCCCACAATGCAAGCAAAATTTGAGGAACTTAAAAAGAAAAAATAAATCTTGCAATATAATCAAAAAAGCCTGAAAATAACCGAAACCCTAAAACCAAACAAAAATCCGTTTTAGGGTTTCTATTCAAAATATTCATCTTTTACACAATGTTTAATGTAATTGTTGCACAAAATCCGTACTCGTCATCTGATGACAGCCTGATTGAACCGTTCATTGCTTCAATTAAACCTTTTACTATAAATAATCCCAAGCCGGTTCCGCGCGTTGTTCTTGTCATATTATCATCAAGCCGCACAAATTTATCAAACAATGTGTCCAGTTTCTTTTGCGGGATTTTGTCGCATTTATTTTTAACTGATATAACCGCTTTATTACCTTCAACTTTTGTATCGACAACAATTTGAGTATCGGGGTAAGCGTACTTTACAGCGTTTTCGTATAAATTCACAAAAACCTGTTCCAATCTGCCTTTATCAGCAAAAACTTGAGGAAAATCTTCTGCCAAGTTAACAATTATTTCATGCCCGTCGTGTTTTCTCAAAAGTAATTCAGATTGTTCAAAAACTTCGTTTAGCCAAACTTCGGTATTAACCGTTCTTAAGCGCATTCCTTCAATATCAGGAATAGTTAATAAATCTTCTATCAATCTTTTTAATCGTTCTGATTGTTCTTTTATTATTCTCAAAGATTTTTGTTTTGTTTCTTCATCAATTACGATATCCTGACGCATTAAACGAGAGGTATAGCCTTGAATACTTGTTAATGGAGTGCGCAATTCGTGGCTGACTGTGTCTAAAAGGTTTGAACGAAATTCGTTTAATTCTTTTAATTCTTTATTTTTTTCGGTTAATTCAATGTATGATTTATGAATTTCAGATGCCATTGTATTAAATTCATTCGCCAAAAATACCAATTCGTAAGGGGTGAAATATGTTTTTAACAAACGAATTTGGTGTTCATAATTTCCTTTAGACAGAGCCATTATTGCTTTGAACAATTGTCTTATATTGATATACAGATAGAAAATATAAAACCCGATAAGAATCATTGTCGATAAAATTGCAACCAAAACCGATAAAATGATTTTTACCCTATTATCAATAATAGCTTTTTTGGCAATACTTTTTGTTGTTCGTACAATAATCGTAAAATCAGGATTTTTACTTTTTAAATAAACACTCGGCTGGTTTTTTTCATCTCCAAATAATACCGGTTCATCTTCAAGCATTTCTTCTTTTGGCGGAAGCATAGAAATTGTATCTTTAAATACATTTTCCGTATAATTGTGGGAAGCTATAAGATTATTATTCGCGCCTATTATATAAACTTGTCTTGAATCATCTTCTAAAGATTTGAATAACTGAGTATCAACATTATTTGAATTAAATGTTAAAACAAGAAATGAACCGTCTTTCATCTGAGTTGAAAGGATCGCATGTTCATCCTCTTTGGCATCAGTTCTTACTTTATTTAATTCATCTTGTGTTTTCAGCATAAATATTTCGTGGCTGTGAGGGTATTTGTCCGCAATATCTTTCAAGAATTTGTTTCTCTGTGATGATGGTAAAAACTCTAATGAATCTGCGATTTGCGATAATGTTGTTTCATTTAATCTGATTAAAAAATCCATTTCATCGGAAACCATACTTGCTACAAGTATGGCGGATTCTCTTAATTGATGCCTGACGGATTGCTGGTTAATATTGTTTATGACAAAACCGCTGATTGCCATAGGAATAACAACAGCAAAGAAAAATACAATTGCGATTTGTTCGATTATTTTTAATCTTTTCAGTTTAAACTTTTTCATCAAAAATCCTTTAGCCAAACGGTGTCAATTTATATCCGACATTTGTTACTGTATGAAGATATTTTGGAGTTTTGGCGTTTGGTTCAATTTTATTTCTCAAACCACCAACATGAACTCTTAACATCCTTACATCTTCATTACTGTCATATCCCCAAACCTCGTCTAACAATGTAGCTAATGTTACGGGATGGTTGAAATGCTGCATTAGACAGTATAAAATCTCAAATTCTGTCGGTGTTAATTTCATTTTTTTGTTTACAATTACCGCCTCTAAAGATTCAGGAAATATTTCAATATCACCGCTTCGTAAAATTTCGTTTGATAGAGGAGTTTGTTCCGTATTAATTTCGTTTCTTCTTAACAAAACTCTTATTCTCAACAAAACTTCCTGAACATCAAACGGTTTAACCAAATAATCATCAGCCCCGCAATCAAAGCCTGATGTTTTATCTTCTATTGTTCCTTTTGCCGTAAGCATTAAGATAGGAATTGACAATTTTGCATTTCTTATATTTTTACAAACATCAAATCCGTTCATTTTAGGCATCATAACATCCAATAAAATTAAATCATACGAATTATTCAAGGCTTTATTCAAACCTTCTAAACCGTCATGTGCGGTATCTACAAAATATCCGCTTGAACGGACGTCAAATTCCAAAAGCTCTCTTATTTCATCATCATCATCGACGATTAATATTCTTTTTTGGCTTTCCACTATACAAACTCCTTTTTTATGTATATTTTACAAAACAGAAGTATTTTTTGCAAGAAAACTTTTACAATAATAGACATTCTCAAAATTTTTTATTATACTGTTTATTATGAAAAAAATAATCCTATTTTTAATTTTAACTTTATTGACATTTACTTCTGTAAATTCAACTGCCGAAGCATCTTTGGTATCTTCCGCAAAATACAGACATGAACAACAAAAAGAAAATAAAAAAGATATTCAACAGATTAAAGAACTTTTTAAAGTTTACACAACATTTGCAAACAAACATGATATAAAAGCAATCGCACCTTTGTATGCGGATAATTATATAAATAATGACGGGTTTAATAAAGAAGCATATCTAAAGTCCGCGCAGGAAACTTGGGATGAATGTAAGGATATAACTTATGAAATAAAAATTTTATCAATAGAAATTAAAGGGGATCACGCAACTGTTGATGTTGATGAAACCGCAGTAGGAACAGTATTTGAAAAATCTGAAACATTTGCCGTTGCAGGAGAAATTCACGCAAAATCAAAGGGATTATATAATTTAATCCGCATAAACGGAAGATGGCTAATTTCGGGCGAAACTATTATTTCTGATGAATCTTCATTATTATATGGAGATGCAAGATTTATGAATATCGAACTGTTTGCTCCAAATCAAGTATCATCAGGTGAATCATATACAACAACCGTAAAAGTTGATGCGGGAGATGATACGGTTATTGTCGGTTCAATTGAACATGACCCGATTATGTATCCGTCAGATGTTCCAAACGGGCCTTTGAGAACAATGCCTGAATCTAAAATTTTGGAAAGAGTAATCAAAGCAAATACAGATAACCTCAATGAATATACGGTTGCATCATTGGCTATTTCCAAAGCTAAACCTACAACATACGGAACCTTGAAAGTATATTTGGCAGGTATGGCTTGTATTATGAAAAGAGTAAACGTAATTCCGAAAAATAATTTTATTAAATTGGAAGAAAAAGATAAGAAAACAGAGGAAAAAATATGAACTCTAATGTATTAAAATATTTATTTTTTATAGCTTGTTTTGTTTTTTGGTTATTTCTAGCACTATTTTCCTCAAAATTGATTGTAGATAATGTAACTTCAGGTCATCATTATTCAAATGCGGTTTTTAGCCTTACATATTTAAAAAACAGCGGTGCGGCATTCAGTTTGCTTGAAAACGCAAGAGAATTTTTAATAATTGTATCCATTGTTGCTACAACGTTTTTATGTCTTTATGTTCATAATAATAAAGGGATACATCTTGTTGCGACATCTTTTATTGCATTGTTATGTGCGGGAATTATGGCAAATTGTCATGAACGGATTGTTTTAGGCTATGTTCGTGATTATATACATTTGAATTTTATGAATTTCCCTGTATTTAATATGGCGGATATTTTTATAACAATCGGCGTTATTGCACTAATAGGAATTTTACTTGTTTATAAAAAATAAACAAGGGTGCAAAATATTGCACCCCGTTATTTTTGAAAAATTAAACAATTATTGCCTTATGCTTGAGCAGCTTTATCTGCTTGAGCTTTACGATGATGATTGATAATTTTATCAACGCCTGCACCGACTAATCTTCCTATACCGGCATATATAGCTAAACCAAGAGCTACACCTGTTGCCAAAATTGCAGCTCTGCCACGCTGTGATTTTAGGAAATTCGGAAGAAATTCATTGTTTAAAAGATTTTCATACACACCTTTTCCTTTAATAAATTGTTTACCGAGCTCAAAAGGATTTTTTACATCTTTAGTAAATTCTTTCATATTTTCCAATATAAAACTGTCTTTCGGTAAAATTTTTGAATAAAACTTCATCACTGTTTTATAAGGAACAAAAGCTGCCGCAGTAGGAAGTGCTACCGCTACTGCAGTACCAACATTTTTACCTGTATTTGATTTTTTGTACGGATTTCCTTGATTGGTAAATCCGTAATTTTTATAATCTACCATAGGAGACATTAAAAAACCTGCCTTTCATTTATTAATTTTTTTCTACACACACCTATAAAAACTATTAAAAAATTTTATTGCTATGGCAATTTTTATATAATAGCAGAATATTGTTGTTATTATTGGGTTTCAGCCTTTAAAAGACAACGTTACATTCTGTTACAATTGTTGTTGAATTTTAATGTTTATTTTTATACAATAAAGAGAACAATTGGAGTAAATATGTCCAGATTGACTGAAAGAATACAAAATTTTAATAAAGCATATAAATTGTTTGACATTGCACAAAAAAGTTATATTAAAAATCCGCAGGATGAAATAAGTAAATTGGCAATTGTACAAGCCTTTGAAATGGTTTACGAACTTGGATGGAAAGTTATTAAAGACTATTTAAATACAAAAGCAATTGAAACCTATACGCCAAAAGATACAATAAAATCGGCTTTTGGTGCAAATATTTTACCATCTGCACAAATATGGATTGATATGGCACAAGACAGAAATGCAAGTTCACATGAATATAACGATGATAAAATAAACGTAATTTTGCAAAAAATTTCTACCGTATATTATGAAGAATTAAAGCGTTTTAAAGATAATTTAGGTGATTTTGATGAGTAATATGTACGGATTACCGGAACGTACAATAAAGGAATTGTTGGAATATTTTCAATCGAATTCTGCGGTTGAAAAAGTTGTTTTATATGGTTCAAGAGCAAAAGGAACATACCATAACGGTTCGGATATAGATTTTGCGCTTTGGTTTAAAGAACCTGCAAATTTATCAAAAATCTCGGACGAACTTGATGAACTCCCTACTCCATACAAATTTGATGTTACGGATTATAAGACGTTAACTCATATTGAACTAAAACAGAATATTGATAGTGAAGGTGTTATTTTTTATCAGCGCCAACAGAAAATATAAAGGATATGCTTTTTATAGTAGACGAAAACTCCATAGATACAAGACTTGACATATATTTATCACAACTATATGACAATATTTCGCGTTCAAAAATTCAATCTGCAATTAAGGGCGGAAAAGTTTTAATTAACGGTGAAGTCAAAAAACCATCCTACAGTTTAAAATTTGATGATAGGGTGGAGTTTGAAAATCTTGAGCCGGAAAAAATTATAGAAATAGAACCTGAAAATATTCCGTTAGAAGTTGTTTGGGAAGATGAGAATATGGCGGTCATAAATAAACCGTCAGGGATGTTGACTCATCCGACTTTTATAGAAACGACAGGAACGTTAGTCAATGCGCTATTGTATAAATTCGGACAAAATCTTTCGGATACAAACGGTGAATTCCGCCGCGGAATTGTTCATCGTTTGGACAGAAACACATCAGGGCTATTAATGATAGCAAAAAATAATAAAACGCACGAATATTTGGCAAAAATAATAAAAGAGCATCAGTTAACAAAGAAATATCACGCGGTTTTAAAAGGTTTTTACCCGAACGAAACAGATATAATTTCAGAACCAATCGGAAGAAATAATGTTAACCCTAAAAAAATGGCAGTACGTTCTGACGGCCGTCCGAGTCTGACTAAACTTAAAGTGTTAGAACATTTTGGCTCGGAAGCAACTTATGTCGAATTAGAACTTATAACAGGCAGAACTCATCAAATAAGAGTTCATACAAGCTATAAAAAACATCCTGTTTATAATGATACATTATATGGTGCAGGAGAAGGAAAAGTAAAAACCCAAGAGCAAGTTTTACAATCTTTTTATTTAAAATTTGCCAAACCGTTTTCGTCGTCTATAATAGAATTAGAAATAGAACCGGATGAAAAACTTTCAAAAGTTCTTACATATTTCAGAAACAGGAGCGATTTATGAAAAAATTATTTTTCTTTTTAAGTATAATCATTTTATTATCAGTTGTTTACATAGCACTCATCAACACTTCATCGTATGTTGATGTAAATTGGCTAAAAGGCGGACACTACACTGCGGATTTGACAAAAGCTATTCGTTTATCTTCATATACATTACTTGTTTTAATAGCAGGAATATTTTCAGGCGCAGGAACAGTCGGACTGTTTTTAGGAGTTCAAAAAGATAAAGTAAAAGCATACAAAAGAGAACTGGAAAAATCTTCCGTAACCGGCGAAGCAAACGCTTCAAAAGTTTCCGTATTGGAAGCAAAAATCAAAACATTAGAAAAAGCATTCACATCAGTTGTTGATGAACGTACAAAAATGGAAGTTCAAATAAAAAATTTGAATTCTGAAATTGAAGCCCTTAACAAAAATAATAAATAATATTTATTCTTTTAAAATCTTTTGCAATGTTTGGGCAGAAATTTGCAATTTTTTGATTTCTTCATCGTTCAATTGAAGCGGGACGTGCGTTTCGACACCGTTTTTCCCTACAATAGCAGGCATACTTAAACATATTCCGTCAATGCCGTATTGCCCGTGCATCATTGATGATACAGGCAAAATGGATTTTTCATCGCGAATTATTGCCTCACAAATTCGTTTAACAGACATTGCAATTCCGTAATATGTAGCTTTTTTGCGTTCAATAATTTCATAAGCGCTATTTTTTACATCATCCGAGATTTTGCACATAGCTTCTTCATGATTGTAATGCCCGCGCATTTCACAAAAATCGTCCAATTTTATTCCCGAAACATTTGCACATGACCAAGCTGCGATTTCACTATCTCCATGCTCTCCGATAATAAATGCATGTACGCTTCTTGAATCAACATCCAAGTGTTTGCCTAGTTCGTATTTCAATCTTGCGGTATCTAATACCGTACCGGATCCTAATACTCTGTTTTCGGGATAACCGCTTAATTTTAGAGTAACTGTAGTTAAAATATCAACAGGATTTGCGACAACAAGCAAAATCCCTTTAAAATCCCGCTTTGTTATTTCGGGAATGATGGATTGAAAAATAGAAATATTTTTCTTAACTAAATCAAGCCTTGTTTCACCTTGTTTTTGATTTGCGCCTGCACTTATGATTATTAAAGATGCATCTTCAATATCATCATAATCACCTGCATAAATTTTCATAGGTTTTGCAAACGGGACACCATGGCTTATATCAAGCGCTTCTCCTTCGGCTTTCATTTTGTCGCTGTCAATTAAAACCATTTCTGAAAATAATCCGCTTTGCATAAGACTGAATGCTGATGCCGAACCGACAAATCCGCATCCTATCATTACAACTTTTCGATAATTTAAGCAATGCTTACAATCCCGTTCCATAAATTACTCCTTTTTTTTACATTATAAATTATTTTTATAAAACTTTACATAACATTAAAGATTATTTATACAAATGCCGATAATACATTTATCAATAAGGGTAGAATTGTACAAGAAAGGTAAATCTATGAAAATTGACGGCGAGAACTTTGATTTTACGAAAAAAGCACAAGAAATAGCGAAAAATGAAATCGTGGAAAATTCTGACAAAAGACAGGAAATTTTATTTAACATTTTTGATAAAAACAAAGATTCAAAATTATCACAAGATGAAATTACTGATACTTTAAATGTTTTTCAAGCTATAGATAAAGAAGATGAATCAACCAAAAAGAAAGATGAAGAATTGAGCGATGATGAAATTCTTGCAGCAATGAAAAAACTGGAAGAAACTAACTCTGAATTTAAAGAGGGTAAGTTTGAACTAAAAGAAGTAAAAGAAATGATGGTAAAATTTCTGAAATTAAATAAATCAAAAGCAGAAACAGCAGAAGCACCGTCAGAAACGCCGAGTGCTGCACCGTCAGAAGCACCAACGTCAGAGGAAGTAAAACCGTCAGAAAATCCAAAAGATTATGTTGTTCCTGAAGGTCAAAGTTTTAAACAATTATTAAATAAAATTTTAGAAAAACAAGGAAAAACCGAGCCGTCAGAAGAAGATTATAAAAAAGCTGAAGAACAATTCAGAAAAGACAACCCTGATATAGAAATCAGAGAACGTAACGGCGTGAAATATCTTCTTGTCGGTTCAAGAGTAAAAGTTCCCGTTGATTTTGGAGAAGAACTTTGTGACCCTGAAGTTGAAATCGAAAAATGGAAAGTTCGAGTCGGCTTATCAAAAGCTAAACCTAAAACAAATACGCCTGCTCAAACACCTCAACAAACAGAACCCGCACCGCAAGCAACTCCGCAAAATACAAGAACCATAACAGAAGAACAAAAAACGCAAATGGAAGATATGCGAAAATTAAATTATGATAATGTCGCAGAATTAAAAACAATATTACGACAATTTACTGATTTGGATACTTGTGCTGCATTTTTAGAAACTAACAGCAAACTGCATGTCGCACAAACAATAAATGCCGACGATGGCGGAAAAATTCTTATTTATGCAGATGAACAAGGCAATAATGTTGGTTCCGTAAATTTAGATAAAGACGGGAAAGTCAGAAATGTCGGTATTGAACTTGCAAACGGCAGTATTTCAATAAATCCTGATGAAAACGGTAAAATCAAATTAGAATCCTGCGCAGGGATGGGCGAAAAACAACCTATTGATGTAAAAGATAAAACTTTTGATAGCCAACTTGAAGAATTGTTGAAAGAGCATAATTATACAAAAGACATAAAACGTAATGCCGATAATACTTCTACAGAGATCTATACATGTAAAGATGGTGATTTTACATACAATATACAAGTTGACAAAGACAAAGACGGTAAAATAACATCCATTTCCACACAAAAACGTAACAATAAATTAAACAACCACGAATTACGTTACTTTGAAGATAAAGATAAAGACGGCAAAATAGATAACGCATTTAAAAGACTTGATAAAATGCTTGGCTAAGAGCAAAAATTTCTATTATAAAAATCCCTCACCTCCTGATGAGGGATTTTTTATTATGTATATTTTACAAATTGAAAAAAATATTGTAAAATGATTTCGGTCGTTATAGTTATAGTAGAAATTAGGAGGAAAATTTAATGGAAAGTTTCAAAAAGTATCTGGTTGAATTTATCGGAACATTTTTCTTGGTATTTACAATCGGAGCAACGGCTGCATTTGGAGGTGAAGGAGTTATTGCACCTTTAGCAATCGGTTTTGCATTGATGGTAATGGTTTATGCCGGCGGGTACATTTCAGGCGGTCATTACAACCCTGCTGTTTCGTTAGCTGCTGCTGTTCGCGGAGCTTTGGAATGGAAACAATGGTTACCTTATGCATTTTTCCAAATTTTAGGCGGTGTTGTTGCAGCTTTAGTTATTAATATGATTTCAGGCGGTTTAGACCCTATCCCAATGGGAACATTCAAAATCGCAACTGTTATCTTAGCTGAATTCTTATTCACTTTTGCTTTGTGCTATGTTGTATTGCTTACTGCAACTTCAACAAAAACAGAAGGTAATTCATACTATGGTTTGGCTATCGGTTCAACCGTAATGGTTGGTGCTTTTGCGGTAGGTTCAATATGCTTGGGCGCATTTAATCCTGCTGTTGCAGTTTCTACATTAGTTTTAGGTTCTGTATGCTGCTGCAAATTGGCATGCGTTACAATTTGTGCAAACCTTGTTGCAGGTTTAGTTGCAGGTTGTGTTTATAAATTCTTAAATAATGACTAATTTGGTTATTGAATTATTAAAAAGCTATGACATAAGTTTCGATGTCATAGCTTTTTATTTTTATTTGCAAAAACAGTTTTTTTAAACTAAAATTAGTATAAATGTAAAAGGGGATAAAATGAGAATAGAGGCAGAAAATCTGATAAAAATATATGGCGACAGACGAGTTGTAAATGATGTATCTTTTACAATGGAAAAAGGCGAGGTTGTCGGACTTTTAGGGCCGAACGGTGCAGGAAAAACGACAACATTTTATATGATAGTAGGTTTGGTAAAGCCAAATGGCGGAAAAGTTTTTCTCGACAAACAAGATATAACAACATTACCAATGCACATGAGAGCCAGAGCAGGTATCGGTTATTTGCCTCAAGAACCTTCGAGTTTCAGAAGTTTATCGGTTGAAGATAATATAAAACTTGTTCTTCAGATGAATGATAAATTAACCCAAGACGAAAAACGCCGTAAATTAGAGGAATTATTATCAGAGTTCGGTGTTTTAAAACTACGTTCGGAAGCTGCGATTTCATTATCAGGCGGGGAAAGACGCCGTGTGGAACTTGCCAGAGCTCTTGCTGCAAGCCCTGATTTTATTTTGCTTGATGAACCGTTTACAGGTATTGACCCTATCGCAATCGGAGAAATTAAAGAAAATATAAGAAAATTATCAATAGAAAAAGGGTTAGGAGTTTTGATAACAGACCACAACCCAAAAGCTACATTGTCAATCACAGACAGAGCTTATGTAATTTTTGACGGGAAAATAAAAATTCAAGGAAGAAGTGTTGACGTTGCAAACGACCCTGTAGCAAAAGAATTTTATTTAGGAAAGGATTTTACTTTATAATGAGTTTAAAATTTCCTAGAATTTCAATATATGACAGATATATTTTCAGACAGGTCGCAATGGCAACATTAGTTGCAATATTGTTATTTACAATCGTTTGGATTGCACCTGAAATTCTTTTAAATACGATAAAGAGAGCTTTAGCAGGCGAATACGGAATGAAGACCGCGGTTTTATTGTTATTCTATGAATTGCCAAAAATTTTAGATAAAGCTATTCCTGTCGGGTTATTGTTAGGAACGTTATTTACATTTGATAAATTAAGTAAAGATTCCGAAATGACGATATTTAGAGCTGTCGGAATGTCATTTCAAAGAATTGTTGCTCCGATTATTGTATTAAGTATTTTATTTTCAAGTTTTTGCTTTATGTTGGAAGACAGTTGGACACCGTTTGCGGAAAATAAATTGCGTGCAATCAGAGG
>OMVC01000034.1 GCA_900314375.1 uncultured bacterium | reverse complement strand
GTTGGGGGTTGTTTATACCCGAAGGCAAGAGAATTTCCGAATATTCGGATTTTTCTTTGTTTCATCCGACTTTTTTGTATGAAAGTATTCTTGATTTAATCGCGTTTTTTATTCTTTTATTTATAATAAGAAAATTTGGGGAAAAATATATCGGTTTAACCTTTTTCTGCTATTTTATCCTTTATTCGGTTATAAGATTTTTTATCGAACAATTAAGAATTGACAGCACTTTAAATATTGCAAATATTCCGATTGCGATAATTATTTCGGTAATACTGTTTATCGTTGGAATTATCGGGTGTATATATTGTTTATCCTTAAAGAAACATTCCTAAATGCTCAGTTATTATGATTTTTTAGAGCTAAATACATTAATTAATTTATTTGTTATTTTTTGTTGTGCTGCCTTTATTTGGGGTTTATATGGTTCAAGCAAAGGTAATAAAAATTTAGCGGCTGCTGATATCAGTACGCCTAAAATTGCACCTTTGAATACATTTTTTACAGTATTTAGTCGTGCGGATATTTTTAATTTATTTAACGATCTGCCGTTTTTGTTTTTTAAAAGAGAATATTTATCTTTTGTTTCCAAAAGACCGTATGATAATAATGTTCCCGCCGCAAAATTGTTTATATCTTTTTTTTCAATATCAAATGTCTTTTTAGTTTGTATATTTTGTGGGATTGGTTGAATATTGGGTACTGAATTAAATCCTTGCATGCTAATATAATTCTCCTTGTTGTTTATATAACCCGAACAAAATTTTTTTTGCCGATATAAAAATTTGAGTTTACAAAACTTAAAATTTTTGGGCTTTGTGAAATTTTATCATTCCAAATGTTTTTATATAAATGTTGAAGTTAACGAGCTTAAATAAGGAGATAGAATTATGCCTGAAATTTATGAACTGTTTTTTGGATTGGGTGAATTATTAAGATTATTCCCTAAACAAGATAAAGAATTTGCGCAAAAGCTTGAAGAATTTGAAGCCCAAGCGCAGGAAGATATGGCGTATAACCGTTTAAAATTATTCGGTATAGAAAGTGAATTCGAAAAAATTTGATATATGCAGATATAAATTTTTGCATAATAAAAAGGCAGGTTTTATAAACCTGTCATAATATCAATTACTAATTTTTATAATTCATTTGTTAAGCTTGAGGTTTTACATCAGTGCGTAATACATCTTTAATCAAAGCTATAAACGCACCGACAACAGCCCCTGCTGCTATAAAATACTTTGTCGGTCTAATCATTTTTGTCAAATGATTATACAGACCAACGTATTTTCTTGCTACTAATTCGGCTTCGTTTTTAGATTCCGAGAAAAGTCTTTTTAATGCTGACAATTCTTCGGGTTTTTGTTGCTGTACCGTACGGAAAGCTTTGAGAATACGTTCTGCTCCGACTTCATCTCCTTCTTTCAAGCCGTCGTACATTTTTACAAAAACATCTTCGGCAAGTGTTTTTTTGCTATTTTTGTTAATCCTATCAAGAAAAGCCTGTGTTTCAAGGTTGTAAACTTTCTTTTCTTTCTCAATTCGGCTCATTTCTCTTAAATATTCCGGGGAACTTTTTTCAGCGTCAGTGACCGGCTGAAGATATTTTACGCCAACACCTGCAACAGCTCCTATAGCTGCTCCCTGCGCCATCGGATATAAACAACTATGTCTTTTTTGGGTATTTTCTACTGCATTAACCTTCATTGTTTACAATATTCCTCTATCCGGTTTAACTACCACTCGCACAATTAAGCTGTTGCTTAACTGTTACCTTTCTGATGTGAATTTGCACTTAAATATTTTATTCATACGAACAAAACTGAGTAATCAAATTCTCATTTTTTAACATTATAACTCAGGTTTATTTTTTTGTCAATACCCTGCCAAAATTCAATAATAGCATAATTCCTACCAAGGCAAGTGTCAAAATTAAATCATATTTTATGGCATTATAACTTGCGCATAGGCATGCCAATCCGCCTGCTATAATCGCAGCTGATGTTAATATAACTACGGTTTTTTTCTGTGAAAAACCTGCGTGTAAAAGTTTATGATGTATATGTTCCGCATCTGCAACAAATGGTGATTGTCCCTTAAAAATTCTTCTTAATGACGAATATGTTATATCTATAATAGGAACTGCAAGAACAACAAACGGTAACAAAATAGATATTGTTGCGACTTTCATAACTCCTGTTATTGAAACTGCAGCCAATAAGAATCCCGAAAATAATGCCCCGCTGTCACCCATAAATATTTTTGCCGGATTGAAATTAAATGTCAAAAATGCGAGCATTGAACCGGCTAAAATGCAGCCGATTAAAGCGCTTATTGGGCTTGACGGAGATAATGTAACCGCTAAAATTGCTAAAGTTATGGAGTTAACTGTTACAACCGAGCCGGCAAGTCCGTCTACACCGTCAATAAAATTAAATGCATTTGAAATACCGACAATCCATAATAATGTTATAGGATAAGACCATATTCCCAAATCCATTCCGCCAAAAAACGGAACACTGTCAATTTGTACGCCTAAAAGATATGCTACAGTTGCTATTGACAACTGCATAAATAATTTAAATTTCGCGCCAAGCCCGTATATATCATCAATCAAACCAAGTAAAAACATTAAAGTTCCGCCCAAAAGGATTCCTGACAAAAGTTTTCCGTGCGGATAGTAGCTTAATGCAACCAAGCACAGAAAAGTCAGCATAACGCTTCCCCAAATTGCGACTCCGCCTATTCGTGAAATAGGTTTTGTATGAATTTTCCTTGCATTAGGTAAATCAACAAGTCCTTCCTTTTTGGAAAAACTTATTACCATAGGAACCAGGAATACACCGAAGATGTATGCCATAATTGTTCCTATTATATGAGCTTGTGACAATTTTATAATAATGGTTTTATTCTCCTTATAGCCCTATTGTTATTTGCTATACAGCGGGTGTTTTTCGCACAGTTTCATGCTTCTTGCGCGAAGATTATCCAGTGCAGTTTCATTATCTGACGAAAATATTGCAGATGCAATAATTTTTGCAACTTCTGTCATATCTTCTTCCATAAATCCTCTTGTAGTAACTGCAGGGGTACCTAATCTGATGCCTGAAGTTACAAACGGACTTTGGGGATCATTCGGAACGGTATTTTTGTTAGCGGTAATCCCGACTCTTTCGAGTACGTTTGCCATGTCTTTCCCTGTTTTACCTGTTTTTCTTAAATCTAAAGTCATCAAGTGATTTTCTGTCATGCCACCGACAATATCAAGTCCTTCGTCCATCAAACCTTGTGCAAGCGCTTTAGCATTTTTTATAATTTGTGAGGCATATTCTTTAAATTCAGGTTTTGCTGCTTCTAAAAGAGCAACGGCTTTACCTGCAATAATATGTTCCAAAGGACCGCCTTGCATCCCCGGGAAAACTGCTTTGTCGATTGCTGCTGCATATTGTTCGTCACACATAATTATTCCGCCGCGCGGACCTCTTAAGGATTTGTGAGTAGTTGTAGTAACAAATTGCGCATATCCTGCAGGAGAAGGATGTAACCCTGCTGCGACAAGCCCCGCAATATGCGCGATATCGGCTAATAATAATGCGCCGACTTCATCCGCAATTTCTCTAAACTTTTTAAAATCGATTATTTTTGAATAATTACTAGCACCGCAAATAATCAATTTAGGTTTGTGTTCAATAGCTTTTTGACGCACATCTTCGTAATCAATTTCTCCGTATTCATTTATCCCGTATGATTTTACGTCAAAATATAATCCTGAAAAATTGACAGGTGAACCATGTGACAGATGACCGCCGTTTGATAAATCCATTGATAAAACTTTATCTCCCGGTTTCATCGTCGCCATAAATACTGCCATGTTTGCTTGTGCACCTGAATGTGGTTGAACATTGGCATGATCCATTTTAAAAAGTTCGCAAGCTCTTTTTTGAGCTAATTCTTCAATTATATCTATTTGTTCACAACCGTTGTAATAGCGTTTGTGCGGTTTACCTTCCGCGTATTTGTTAGTCAAGACACTCCCGCAAGCCTCCATAACAGCTAAAGATGTGCAATTTTCGCTTGCGATAAGTTCTATTGTGTTTTGTTGTCTTTTTAATTCTGCGTCTATAGCGTCTGCGATTTGCGGATCAGTTTTTCTTATATTTTCTAAATTCATTTCCTACACTCTCCCCTTTTCATTAATTATATTAGATTAAGTTTTTTTAGCAAATTGTTAATATTATGGTT
>OMVC01000196.1 GCA_900314375.1 uncultured bacterium | reverse complement strand
TTGTAGAGAAAAACGCAAAAGATATATTTTCTCGATACGGTTTTAAAGAAATACGCACCCCGATTATTGAAACAACAGATTTATTTTCGCGCGGAGTCGGAGATACAACCGATATTGTAAATAAAGAAATGTACACCTTTGAAAAAAGTGAACGCTCAATTACTTTGCGTCCCGAAAACACAGCAGGTGTTGTACGTTCATACATAGAAAACGGTATGTCAAGATTATCTGCACCCGTAAAATTATGGTATGAAGGTCCGATGTTCCGTTACGAAAGACCTCAAGCAGGCCGTCAAAGACAGTTTCACCAAGTCGGAGTTGAAATGTTTGGTATCAAACAACCTTCTGCTGATGCTGAAGTAATTTTAATGGCGGAAGATTTCTTAAAATCAATCGGTTTGAATGATTTGTCAGTAGAAATAAATTCTTTAGGATGCCCAAAATGCCGTGCAGAATTTAAAGAAAAACTAAAATCCGTCATAAAGCCTTATTTAAAAGATTTGTGTGAAGATTGCCAAACCCGTTTTGATAAAAATCCGTTAAGGCTGCTTGATTGCAAAGTTCCTGAATGTCAAGAAATATATGCAAAAAAAGAAATTCAAGAAGTTATTATGTCTGATTTTCTTTGCGACGAATGTCATGAACATTATGATGAATTGAAATTATATCTTGATAAAATGAATGTAAAATATAGCGAAAACAAGCTTCTTGTCAGAGGTCTTGATTATTATACAAGAACGGTATTTGAAATTAAATCAAACAATTTAGGCTCACAAAATGCTGTATGCGGCGGCGGAAGATATGACAATCTTGTAGAACAACTTGGCGGAGAACCAACCCCTGCAATCGGTTTTGCTATGGGCATGGAAAGATTAATATCATTATTAGAAGAAAAAGAACCGCAAAAACTTGACGGTTATATTGTTTCAAATAACATTCAAGAAGCCTTCAAATTTGCCCAAGAGTTGCGTTCACAAGGTTTAAATATAGAGCTTGATTTGACAAATAAAAAATTTACAAAACAACTTGAAAAAGCTTCAAAAGTTGCAAATTATGCACTTATACTAGGCGAAGATGAGATTGCAAATAACCAAGTTTCAATAAAAAATCTTAAAACAGGTCAACAATCTACCCTAAATCGCCATGAATGTTTTAAGAATATACCCAATGAAAATCTTTAAAATAATAAACAATAACATAAATGACAATGTAAATAAAATGTCATCGGATTGGGATGATGTTGCAAGTGTGCCTGATATTGCGGAAAACCTGACAGTAGATGAACACGAAAAAAATAATCCTTTATGCTCTGATTTTTGGGTAAATCGTATTCATTTATGGCAAATTTTATCCCCGAAGGCTCAATTATCTGAAATTATAAGTTATTATCAAAATAACATATATAAATAAAAACAACTCTTGCAATTTTGCCCAAAATCTTATATAATAGCATAGTTAACCGATTTTGAAGGGGAAAGAAATGACAACACAAATTACAATACGTTCAGACAGAGATTCTGATTACAAATTTACTTACAAAGGGGAAGAAGTCGTTTTAGGCGCGGGCAAAATCATCAGTATTGCTGATGGTTTGGAACACGTTGTTCTTCCGACTACGGCAATGAAAATTATGAATAATTTAATCGTCGTAAAAGATGATGTAAAAAAATAAAATATGGGAAATTTGAAAACAAAAACTCGGTAAAAAAAATTTTACCGAGTTTTTTTATGAAAAGTTACTGACATAAAATCAATTTTGCTTGAAAAAATATTATTATCCTGTTTAAATGTGGTTATGAAAAAATATTCCGCACAAAATCCGCTATTATTAACTCCCGGACCCGTAATGGTTTGCGACAAGGTTTTAAAAGACCTTTCAAAACCTGTTATCCCGCATAGGAGTCAAGAATTTAGTGCAATATTGGAAAGCGTTTATTCAAACCTTAAATATGTTTTTCAAACACAAAATAATGTCTTTATGTTCCCGTCAAGCGGAACAGGCGCGATGTGCGCAGCATTGGAAAATTTAATCAATCCGAATGATAAAGTCTTATCACTAGTTTGCGGAGTATTCGGAAATCGCTGGGTAGAAATTGCCCAAAACCGTAAAGCCGACGTTCATAAGATAGAAGTCCCTTACGGTAAAACTATAACAGCCGAAATGACGGAAGATTTTTTATCAAAAAATAAAGATACAAAGATAGTAACCCTCACACATTGCGAAACCTCAACAGGCGCATTGAATAATGTCAAAGAAATTTGCTCGGTTATCAAAAAATATAATGCAATCTCCGTTGTTGACGGAGTTTCAAGTATCGGGTCATGCGAATGTATGCAGGATGATTGGGGGATTGACGTTTTGGTTTCCGCATCACAAAAAGGACTTGGCTGTCCTCCGGGGTTAGGATTTTTGAGCGCAAACGGTAAGGCTTGGGAATTATATAAAAAATGTCAAAACCGTTCATACTACTTCAATTGGGGTTATTATCAAAATGCGGTCGAAAATAATTCTGTTCCATGCACCCCTGCGATAAGCTTAATCCGCGCACTTGATACGGCTTTAAATATCATAAAAAAAGAAGGTATAGAAAATTTGACTGCAAGACGGAAAAAATATTCGCAAACACTCTATCACAGCTTGAATGATTTAGGGTTAGAACCATTGACTTTAGAACCCGACACAAGTCCTGCCGTTGTCGCTGTAAAAAATGAAAAATCAGAAGAAATAAGAGAAGTCATGAAAAAAGATTTTCATATTATTTTAGCCGGCGGTCAGGCGAAATTGGCTGGCAAAATATTCAGAATCGGCACTCTCGGAGATATAAAAGAAGATGATATCGATTACACCTTGAATTCTTTAGAAAAAACTTTACAAAAAATTTAATTCATACGTCCGTATCTGACACAAGTGTAAATTAAAATATAATTGTAGATTTAATGCAAAGAAAGACGGTAAGAATTATGGATAAACCTAAAAAAGAAACTCTTGAAGAAGCATACGAAAGAGTATTTAACTATGACCCAACCATTGAAGAAGTTGAAGCCAAATATGATGACGAATTTAATGAATGGCTTGATAATCTTGAAATATAGAAAAAGTAATAATGCATTTTAACAAAATTTATGAAATTAAAATTCAACATGACATGACACGCATATATGATAACATTTGATTTAATAATGAATATATACTGAACGTTAATATAAGAAACGCAAAATACTATTATTATTCAGATAAAACATAGAAGAGTATCAAACAGGATACCGAAACAGAAGTTACCATACAAAATACGGGAAATGGATAAGAGAGGTATATGATAATGACTAAATACATGAAACTTACTATTTTAATTTTAATATTTCTTGCTCTTGGAATTTATAGTGTTTTTATCGAACCTAACAGGCTTGTTATTACCCACTATACAATCCCAAATCAAGAATTGCGCGGTATAAAAATCGCTTTCCCGAGCGATATACATATCCGTCCGCATCAAGGGAAAAAATTAGCGCGAATCGTCAAACTTGTAAACGAACAAAACCCTGATATTATTCTTTCTGCGGGAGATTTTGTTTCAGGACATACAAAACGTTCGACAATGCCAATTGAAAATATTGCAAAAGGATTAAGCAAAATGAAATCTAAATATGGTATCTATACCGTACTTGGCAATCATGACGGTTGGTATGGCAATGCACGAATTACAAAAGCTCTTGAACAAAACGGAATTAGCGTACTTGAAAATGAAAACCTGAAGCTGAACATCAATGGTAAAACCGTTTATCTTGCGGGAGTTGAAGATATGATGACAGGCAATCCCGATATTGCAAAAGCTTTAAATAACACCAAAGCTCCAATTATTTTGCTTTCACACACTCCTGATATTTTTCCATTGATAGAGGAAAATGTGGATTTAGTACTTGCAGGACATACGCACGGCGGACAAATCAGGATTCCTTTAATCGGTCCTATTTTTACGGCTTCACGCTATCACGATAAATATGCAAAAGGTCTTATAGAAGAAAACGGACAGAAAATGATTGTATCAACAGGTATTGGCGAAAGCATCCTGCCGATTCGTTTCAATTGTCCGCCCGAAATCGTTATAATCGAATTTGAATAAGCTTTACACAAGTCGGGAGAAAGACCGCTCTCCGACTTACTTACATCGGATTACGATGTGAATTACTTTTACCCCTTTTCGGATTATAGAATTTATATGAAGTCAATACGGATTTGAAAATTTCTTTCGGAGTTGCATTTTCTGAAAGTTCCATACTAAATTCACCCAAAAGCTCTTTTGTTTCAGCGCTATATATCTTTGTTCTGCTTAATTCATTCGATTTAGTAAAAGACTTGTATTCATTAGGATGTTTCAATTTAAACGCCTTTCGCCTTTCATCCGCCGAAACATTTGCAGCCATATCAATTATATTTTTCTTTTCTTTAAATGAACTTGATTGCCAATCTTTTGATGATACATAAAATTTATTTTCATCTTCTGTTATCTCGTGAGATTCAAAATACAAATTTGATAATTCATTAAGAAACTTATCTATCGAATTTTCAAATTTGTCAGATTTATCAACTTTTTGTTCAATTGCAGAAGGCGAATTTACATCATTTTGCAGATTAGCACTTGTACTTTCCACCCCTGCCAAACCTAGAATGGCAATTATCAATACTACTATTCCAAAAATAAATAATATCCACAAAATAGGGAAAACAACCCAAAATAAAATTAAAAATATTATTGCCTGTTTTTCTTGTGATTTGTTAAACTCTGATACATCAGTACATTTTTTATTTGTATATGCCCATTCGTTTCCTTTCAAACCGCAGTACAATTTGAAATACAAACTTAAGGGCGTAAACTGAACCAATAATTGCCATAACGGGATATAAGATTTATTAAATAAACCCCACAACCAAGTTCCCAAAAATGCACCCCAATTAAATTCTTTTGTAAAATCGTAAGGCAGTGTAGAACTTATCTTCCCTCGCTTAAAGAGTAATATAAGTCCCATTATACATCCCAAAAATACTACCGTACAATTCACAATCAACGGCAATAAGAAATATGCACACCCAATTACGGAAATTACCGCACACAAAGTTTGTATAACGGTATTTTTTTCTGCGCAAATATCATTTAATCGTCTGAAAATATTTGATAACGAAAGAATACAAACTCCAACCGCACCCAAGATTATCCACATTTGCATCAATAAAGGTGCGTTAAGAAATAATTTATTGAAATTGAAACAATCTTCCAATGTTGAAATATGATTATACAAATATGTCATATAAGGCAATGTTACAATCGTATTTATCGCACATATAAAGACCATATTCAAAAAATAATCTCTGCGCCCCAAAAATCCTTCAAATGAGAAAAATTTTGTATTCGGTTGAAGTTTGTTATCTTCCATATTTTTAATCTCCTATTCTAAAGCTCCTGATGCTGCAACAGCACCAATAATCATAGCAAAAAATATCCAAACAATTATTGATACTATCATAACAATTATACCGGCGATAGTCCATTTCTTCTGATTAGATTTGAAATGTTCAACGCTTTCAAAATGCTTATTTTGCCATGCCCATTCATTACCTTTAAAGCCAAACCAGATATTCATACCTAAAGCGGCAAAACCGCCGATAAACGGTATAAATGCAACTAAAAACGATAACAATGTAATATACGCTTTATTGCCTATACCCCAAATCCAACTAAGTAACAATGCGCCCCAATTGTATCCTTTTAATTCTTCAGGCAAAACTGCTGCTTGACCGTTTCCTGAAGTATTTACAAATTCTTCTGACATATAAATCTCCTTTCATACTTGTACAAGTGAAATTTTATTAAAAATAAAATCAACCGTCATCATTTAAATATATCATTTTGGGATGATAGAGTTATTAAGGGTTTAGACGTTTGGAAGGTTAGATGTTCAGAGGGTTGGCTTTTTATTAATTAAAATGGGAAATTGTTTCGGTTTTTATTTCCCCTCGCCCACTGTATTTTTGAGTGGGAGAGGAGTTGTTGTTTACGAACGATAGTGAGTATTACAACAACGGTGAGGGGGAGTTGACAGTGTCGTGCAAAACGCATCCTCTTTTAACTCAAGGGGAAATGTAACAAACCTGTCATTGCGAGCGAACGTTAGTGAGCGTGGCAATCCCATTGATATAATATGTCAACTTGTAATTCGCCCAATTAAGGAGATTACTACACATTCTTCGAATGTTCGTAATGACATGAGTATTTGTTACCCTGAACAAGCCCCGGCAGAGAATAAAAGAGTAAGCGATATCCGTTTTATGCGGGGCGTGTTTCAGGGGCTTGCTCTCTTGCGCATAGTGTCGGATGCTGAAATAAATTCAGCATGACATTTTCAACTTTCAATTTTCAATTATATAAAATGCCTGCCTTCATGCCTTCATGACCTCCTGTCATCTTTTAATAAACAGCCTGCGCCTTTACGCCCCCAAGCCTCTACGCATCTATTTTTCATTAAATAAAACCCTCTCCCGTAAAATCAGGTTTTAGTTTTTTCAAACTCAAACCGATTTTCCTCCCTCCCCCAAGGGAGGGGAAATTAAAAAACAGAAACAATTTTCCATTTT
>OMVC01000027.1 GCA_900314375.1 uncultured bacterium | reverse complement strand
TAACTTCCCCTATTGTCGGCTGTACAGACGTAAAGCATGTTGAAGAAGCAGTTTCTGCGTTAGATATTAAATTAAGTGATGATATAATAAAAAGGCTGGAAGCACCTTATGTACCACATATTCAAACAGGATTATATTAAGGAGAATAACAATGGAACAAACATTTATTACATTGAATGACGGAAACAAGATACCACAATTCGGACTTGGCGTTTATCAGGTACCGGAAGGTGAAGCAACAATTAATTCAGTTAAAACTGCTTTTGAAATGGGAGTTCGCCACATTGATACGGCTCACGCTTACCAAAACGAAAGAAGTGTCGGTCGCGCCATTAAAGAAAGCGGAATACCAAGAGAAGAAATTTGGATTACGACAAAATTGTGGCCGAGTGAATACGGTGAAGGCAAAACATCCGATGCCATAGATAAAATGCTCAAAAGACTTGATACGGATTATATTGATTTACTCCTTTTACACCAACAATTTGGTGATTATATCGGAGCATATAAAGATATGCAGCGAGCAGTTAAAGACGGCAGAGTGAAATCTATCGGGCTATCAAATTTTGAATCAGAAAGGTTGGAAGAAGTTTTAAATATGGCAGAGATTTACCCCTCAGTATTGCAGGTTGAATGTCATCCTTATTATCAGCAAAACGAATTAAAGAAAAGACTTGAAAAATACGGAACGGTTATAGAAGCGTGGTATCCGATTGGACACGGTGATAAAGGTCTTATTAATGAACCTTTATTTACCAAATTAGGTCAAAAATACGGCAAAACTAATGTACAAATTATTTTAAGATGGCACATTCAAGAAGGAACAATAGTTTTCCCTCGTTCTACAAACCCTGTTCATATCAAAGAAAACTTTGAAATTTTTGATTTTGAATTAACTGAAGATGAAATGAATGAAATCAGAAAACTTGATAGCGGCAAAAGATTTTTCAATATGACATTAGAGCAGCAGGAACAAATGTTAGGCTCTTGGAAACCTGAGGACTAAGGGGGAAATATAATTATGGAAGAAGTCAGAATTGATGTAAGAACACAAAGCCCCGAAAGAATTGCAGAAGCAAAAAGAAGCTCAGACTTATGCTTTAGAATAAACCATACAAACCCGACAACTCCTGAATGTCAGGAACTTATTCAGGAACTTTTTAATAACACATTGGGTGAAAATACTGTTATTCATCCGCCGATTTTTACGATTTTAGCTGATAAAGTTAAAATCGGAAAGAATGTTACCATTTTAAACGGATTTCAATGCATGTCGGCAGGCGGTCTGACTATAGAAGATAATACAATGATATCTTTGAATTGTACCATCGCAACAAATAATCATGATATGTATGACAGATACATTATCACCTGCAAACCTGTTCATATTAAACGCAATGTATGGATTGGCGTGAACGTAACAATATTGCCGGGGGTAACGATAGGTGAAAATGCCGTAGTCGGAGCAGGTGCTGTTGTAACCAAAGATGTACCCGATAATGCCGTTGTTGTCGGAAATCCTGCAAGAGTAATCAGATATCTTGATGCTGGAAAATTTAATAAGTAATTGTAGATTATGTGTTTTGCTACACTTCGTTGCCGCTTCACAAGTTTTTTGTTACTTCGGGACTTGAGCTTTCAGCTCATCGCCCTACGAAAAATCCGCTGATAATTCATTCTTAAAGTCACTGATACTTTTTTGATAAGTTATATGTTGATTTTGTAGTATTAAAAATTTTGTCATTAAGTACTTTATTTTTGATATATCTATGCACAAGTTTGTTGTAAAATTTGAATATGGAAAAATCATATTACAAATCACCAATTGGAATTTTAGAAATTATTTGCGAAAATGATGCTTTAATTTCATTAAAACTTGTTAAAAATGCTCATAAATCAAGTAACGAAACAATATTAATAAAAGAGATTAGAAGACAATTATCTGAATATTTCTCCGGTGAAAGAAAAGTATTTGATATAAAAATTAATCCGCAAGGTACTAAGTTTCAAAAACTTGTTTGGAAGGAACTTCAAAAAATTCAATATGGTAAAACAAAAAGTTATTCAGAGATTGCTGCTGCAATAGGCAATAAAAATGCTCAAAGAGTTATTGGCTCTACTTGCAACAAAAATCACATTTTAATTATTGTTCCCTGTCATAGAGTAATATCAAAAAACGGAAATCTTGGCGGGTTCGAATATGGGATTAATATAAAAGAAAAACTTTTAAATCTTGAAAATATAACAAAAGATGAATGTAAAAGTTTCACTCCGTCAATAGATAATAATTCTAAAATTCTTATTTTGGGTTCAATGCCTGGGGTAAAATCATTGGAACAACAGCAATATTATGCTCATCCGCAAAACAGGTTTTGGAAAATTATGGAAAGTATTTGTAACGTGCCAAATTTGCATGAATATAGTTATGACTTAAAGCTAAAAACTTTACTTAAAAATAATATTGCATTATGGGATACAATAAAAACCTGTAAACGAGATGGCAGCCTTGACTCAGATATTCAAAATGAAACTCCGAATGACATAAAAGGTTTGTTGAAAAAACACCCTAATATTAAGACAATTTGCTTAAACGGCAATAAATCGTATTCTGCGTTTAAAAAATATTTTCCTGAGTTGTTGGGAAAATATAATTGCGACAAAATGCCCTCAACAAGCCCTGCTAATGCCAGATATAGCTTGGATAAACTTATAGAGGAATGGCACGTTGTTTTCGTTTAATCCGGAGTTGAACTCCATATTAAACGAAATTTGAATTGAAATTTTGTCATCGGTTCGTTTTCAGCCCATGTTAAATAATGTGTCTGAAATGTGCAATATTATTGCTTGATAGACTTGACTTGTTAAAAGAGCTAGTTACTATGAATAGTGGCATAGCAAGCGTTTTAATTATTTATGTGATGCAGAAGAAGAAAAAGGAAATATTAAAAGTAAAGTATTAAAAGGTGGCGTAAACTATAATAAATATGTTTTCAATATAAATACTGTTTAGCATTATTACCTTGTTTAATCTATGGAAATTCTCAATTAGGCAAGATTTTACTATAAAGCATTTGTTGATATTGTCTCATTGTAGGACTCTGTGCATCAGGATCCGGTCTATTTTCTCCGGCATAAAAACAGTCCCAATAATTTGGTGTATCAGATGTAAAATCAAATGTAATATCAATTTTTGTATTCATTTTTATCACCATTTAATCTTATCATAAATAACAAATACATCAGATATGGACATAGTCTAAATTAGCGGTTTTATATTTAATAATTTTGAATCGACGGGAATATTATCTACATTCAATTGACCAAGTAGTACTGTTTTATTTTGACCGTGATAATCGCTGCCGCCAGAGATATATAGACCATTTTTATTTGCGCAGTCTTTTAAAAATTCTATTTCGGAATCGGTATATCTTGAATAATAACATTCAAGTCCCTGTATTCCGCAGTCAATCATTGTTTTTAGTCTTGACAGAAACTCTTCTTTATCAAGATGTTCTTCTCCTTCTCCGCCCAATGGATGCGCCCAAACAGGGATTCCTCCTGATATTTTAATTGTGCTTATTGCTTCTGCGCCATCAAAACGAGTATTACCGGTTTTGCAGCCTTCTAAATATTTTTTCATAGCTTCAATATTATCTTTTGCAAGCCCTCTATCTACCAAAACTTTTGCGACATGGGTTTTTACAACACTTTTTCTTGCTTTAAGCCAATCCAATTCTTCTTTCGTCAATTCAATGCCCCAAACGTCTTTTAAATATTTAATTCTTGTTTCAAGTTTTATTTTGCGGAGCTGCTTTCCTTTTTCAATCAACTCAAGCAATGTAGAATTGTTTTCGTCAATGTTGTAGCCTAAAATATGGCATTTTATACCACTTGCCTTGCATGTAAGTTCAATTCCGGGGATAAACTTGACATTTGTCGGTACAAGACTTTTCATTATCGAAATACCTGCAACGGTATCGTGGTCTGTTAGTGCAAAAATTTCGATATTGGCGTCAA
>OMVC01000036.1 GCA_900314375.1 uncultured bacterium | reverse complement strand
CGGAAATTTGCTAAAAAAAACATTAGAACCGTATTTCCCATCAAAATCGGCAATAGATTCATTGTATTTTAAAGATATTTTTCGCTATGGGGCAAAACATGGCTTGATTGATACCGAAGCGGTTGAGCGTTGGTTCAAATATCGTGAAAATCGTAATAATACCGCACATGATTACGGTGTAAAATTTGCACAAGAAACTCTCTTGTTAATAGATGATTTCTTAAACGATGCAAAAAATTTAAAAAAGGTTATTGATAATGAATAAATTATCTGTCAAAAAAGAATATTTAGAAGAATTACTGGCAATTTTTAATAATTATTGTCCAAATGGCGAAATTTGGGCATACGGCAGTCGTATTAATGAAAACTCTCACGAAGGCAGTGACCTTGATTTGGTTGTAAAGGACTTTGGAGATGAAAATTGCAGTATTGTAAAACTCAAAACAATTATTCAAGAAAGTAATATTCCGTTTTTAATTGATATATCTGAATTTAACAGTATTCCTGATGCTTTTAAAAATGAAATAGAGAAAAATTATGTAGTTATATATCCTGTAGATGAGGTGTAAAAATGGTGATGACAATGGAAAAAGCAAATATAGATTGGGCAAATTTAGGTTTTGGATACTACAAAACAGATAAAAGATTTGTATCTATGTATAAGGACGGACAGTGGGACGAAGGCGCTTTGACTGATGATGAAAATATTGTGATGAATGAATGTGCTTGCGTTCTTCAATATGCTCAAACTTGTTTTGAAGGAATGAAGGCTTATGAAACGGTTGATGGCAGAGTTGTAATCTTTAGACCGGATATGAACGCTAAAAGAATGTGCGATAGCGCGAAGAGATTAGAAATGGCACCATATCCGGAAGAAAAATTTGTTGAAGCCGTTGAACAAGTTGTCAAAGCTAATTTGAAATATGTTCCGCCTTACGGGACAGGGGCAAGCCTTTATATAAGGCCGTATTTGTTTGGATATTCTCCTGTAATGGGGGTAAAACCTGCAAATGAATTTATGTTCAGGGTTTTTGTATCACCTGTCGGCCCTTATTTTAAAGGCGGTTCAAAACCTATCACACTTAAAGTAAGTGATTTTGACAGAGCTGCACCGAATGGGACAGGACATGTTAAAGCCGGTTTAAATTATGCAATGAGTTTGCATGCAATTGTTACAGCACATAATGAAGGTTATGCCGAAAATCTTTATCTTGACCCTCAAACCCGTACAAAAGTTGAAGAAACAGGCGGAGCAAACTTCTTGTTTATAACAAAAGACGGTAAAGTCGTTACTCCTAAATCATCAAGCATTTTACCTTCAATAACAAGACGCTCTTTAGTTTACGTTGCACAGCATTATTTAGGCTTGGAAGTTGAAGAAAGAGAAGTTTTATTATCCGAACTTGATGATTTTGCAGAATGTGGCTTATGCGGTACTGCGGCAGTAATCTCCCCTGTCGGAAAAATTGTTGACCATGGCAGAGAAATACGCTTCCCGTCAGGTATGGATGCTCCGGGTGAAATAACCCAAAAATTGTATGATACATTAACAGGTATTCAATACGGTAAAATCGAAGCTCCACAGGGCTGGATAAGAACTATTGCATAGAATTATTTATTCATACAATAGATATAACGTAAGCCTTCTAATGTTAATATCGGATTTGATTCATCAAACGGATGTTTCATGTATTTTGAAACCAATCCGCTATATCCGCCTGTTAATATTATAATTGCTTTTTCTCCAAGCTCGCGTTCACAATGTTCGATTAAACCGTCAATTGCGCAAGCACTACCTCTTACTACTCCTGCAAGAATTGCTTCTTCGGTTGTTGTACCAAGCGCTTTTGGAGAGTCTCCGAGTTCTATTTGAGGTAATTTTGAAGTGCCCAAAAATAAACTTTTTAATTGCGTTTTTAAGCCCGGAATTATAATTCCGCCGCAAAATTCCTTTTTTGAATTTACAATATCAAATGTAGTTGCAGTCCCAAAATCAATCACAATTACAGATTTGTCATGATATTTATTTACTGCGGCAACGACATTGGCAATTCTGTCTGCTCCGACTTCTGCCGTATTATCCGCAATAATCGTTATCCCTAAATGGATTTTATCCGTTACAAAAATTGAATTTAAGCCTAAAATGTTATCTATTGCAGCTTTGAATTTAACATTTAGCTCGTTTACAACCGAAGCTATAACGCAGCCGTCTATATTGTAATCTTTTAACATTGATTTCAAAATCACTTCGTATTCTTCTTGAGAAAGTTCTTTATCTGACGGAAGTCGGAAATCAAATTTGAATTTTTTATCTTCAAAGATACCAAGTGTTATATTAGTGTTTCCAATATCAGCAACTAAAAGCATAAAAATAGTCCTCGTATAGAACAAGGACTATTTTATTATAAACATTTTTTTATTGCAAAATTAAATGTTGGTAGATCCTAAAGTGCCACCGTTACTTGCAGGTCCAAATCCGAACAAACCCAATTTTGCATTTTCTTGTACATGTTGGTTTGCTCCTGTTTTTGCAAATCTGTCAAGCATCATTTTACGAATCATATCCGCGCTGCTTGTCTTTTTTGTTCCGATTGCGTCTACTTTGTATTCATTTCCAGGCATAATCTATCCTCCGAAATTTCTTATCTTACTTATATAAAGTATTTTTTAATGTTCAAATTGCAGTATGACAATAATTTGTTACAAAACTTTACATATCGTCAAATATCATGATATTACAGGAAAAATTTCGTGTTCAACTTGACAAAATTTTATGAGCAAATAGAATAAAAGAGTGTTATAGAATACTAAATTATAGTAGGATATATAAGTAGACAAGAAAAAGGAGACAAACCTTATGGCACGTGAAAAGTATGAACGTACGAAACCGCACGTTAACGTAGGTACAATTGGCCACGTTGACCACGGTAAAACTACATTAACAGCAGCTATTACCGGTGTTATGGCTGCAGCAGGTAAAGCAGACGCTAAAAAATTCGATGAAATCGATGCTGCTCCGGAAGAAAGAGCTCGTGGTATAACCATCGCAACAGCTCACGTTGAATATGAAACAGATGCAAGACACTATGCACACGTTGACTGTCCGGGTCACGCTGACTATGTAAAAAACATGATTACAGGTGCAGCTCAAATGGACGGTGCAATTCTTGTAGTTGCAGCAACTGACGGTGCTATGCCTCAGACTCGTGAACACATCTTGTTAGCAAGACAGGTTGGTGTTCCTAACTTAGTAGTATTCTTGAATAAATGTGATATGGTTGATGACCCTGAATTATTAGAATTAGTTGAAATGGAAGTTA
>OMVC01000154.1 GCA_900314375.1 uncultured bacterium | reverse complement strand
ACCCGAAGAAGTAGCTGATATATTGGCATAGTTACCTATAAAGTCCCCTGTGATATTGCCCATAGTACTTCTATTGTAAATGGCACCGCCGCCTGAATAATAATCTTGAGCTTGTTGAGAACCCGAAGAAGTAGCTGATATATTGGCATAGTTACCTATAAAGTCCCCTGTGATAATTTCAATGTTTCCGCCGGCAAGATTAGATATTGCACCGCCACCGGAATATGCGGGGTAAGCACCGCCGCCCGTTACCCCATTGTTGATAAAAGTACCGACAAGAGAATTTATTGTGCCGGTGTTACCTAATGCTCCACCACCGAAACTGCGATTTGACAAGTTTGTGGAGGTGTTTGTTGTTACATCAACGGTATTGTTTACAAAATCCGCAACAACACTTGTCAATACTCCGGCATTATGTACCGCACCGCCTATCCAACCACGATAGTTGTATGTACCGCTTGGTAATGTTGCACTCATTTTATTGTTAGTGTACAAGACTTCATCTATGCTTGTTGATGATCCGTTTGGATTGCTGAATGCAGCACCGCCGTCAGAATTCCACTTGGATGCTGTACCATTGCTTGTTACATTTGCAGGCTTTGTATTGCCGTCTTTGTTATCCGTGTAGTTGTGATAGTTTGTGTATTTAGCCGTAATGTTTGCTTCAGAAGCATCATCGGTCGGCGTTAGTAACAAATTGTGTTCGCTGTCTTCTGTCCACTTGTAGTACTTGTTCGTATCGCCTGTTCCGAATGTGGTTTTCACCAAGTCAGTACGTCTTAACCCTTCTGTTAGTTTGCCGTCAGCCGAATTGCCTTCGGTATAGTACTTGGTGTAGATTCCTAATAGTTCTTTTGAAGAAACGATAGTTTCTTCAAAAGAACTATTAGGAATCAATGAAGTGTCTATCGTGTACTTTGTACCGTTTACCTCAAATACATAATCTTCGCCATCTGAGACCTCTTTGAAGAACGCACTTCCTGTTGCCGCAAGAAATGCCGCCATATCTTCTTCGCCATCGGCAGGTGTGAAGTAGTACTGAGTGTATTTTGTACTTGCGTTAACACCGTTGAAGATACGCAAAGACATATCGTTGTCTGTTTGTTTTGTCGTAGAAAGGGTGTAATTTGCGTGTGTTCCCGTCAAATAGTTATCCAACGAGGTCTTTAAGGCATCTTTCACACCTACATCAGGTCTTTTGTTGAGGGTGTAGTTGTAAGTCAGGTTTGCCTCGGAGGCGTTTGTTGCAACTTCAAAAGTTTTGTTGCCTTTTGCATCCTGTCCCCACTTGAAAAATTTTGCATCAACACCTATTGTTGACGGACTTTTTAAAGTCATTGTGTAGTATTGAGGTGTTAATTCGCCTGTAATTGAGTCATAAGTGTATTTTGTGATGGTATCTAAACCTTGTGTGGTAGTAGGCGTAAGCATATAACCGCTTTGTGGTAATTTTGCCACATCGTATGTGTAAAGAGTTCCGTTGATGTCGAACAAAGCCTTAGACGTATCTGTAGTTGTTGTGAGAGCACCGCCGCCCGTATTTACGAGGTTTGTCAAAACATCTCTGTCTGCTTCATCAGGTGTAAAGTAGTATGAATCGTTCTTTTTAGTTGATTTGTTGTAGACATAAACACGCAATTTGTCTGAACCCGCAGTTGTGTTCAAAGTGTAAGTTGTGTGTGCTGAGTTTAGATAGTTCGCTGATTGACCGTAAATTGTTTGTAAAGTTGTGTCTGTATCCGCAGCACTAGCACTGCAACCAAAACCCGCAGCTAAAGCTAATATTGTTGCAGCCAATAGTTTTTTGTTATTCATACGCCAGTTATCCTCTTATAATCTTTGTTCTAATCACTTTTTTGTTTCGGGATTTGTAAACATTTTGTTCAAAATGTTATACCCCCACATTATATAATGATTATAACATATATTTTAACTTTTTGCATTTGAATTCAAATAATATCATCTATTCGAATTATGGTGGTTTTTCGCCCTTAAATAAAGAGTTTTCATTATAATTTTTATTTAAAATAAAAATGTTGCATGATTGATAATTTTTTGCCATTTTAAATCCTTTCTGCTTGATATATCTGGGTTTTAATCAGGTCTAAACATTTTGAACAAATTGTTTATAATATAAAATGTTGCCAGCTTAACAAAATTAAACATTTCAGCCCTGTTTTTGTAAAAAATTTTTATTTAAACCTGTATTTGTATGTGTTTTCAAATTATATAAATCTCTAGAATTCATCTCCTACTATATTTATATATGGTACGATATCGTCTATCTTATTAACGATATATTGTAGTTTTTCAACATTGTCTAAACTTTGGATGTTTTCTGTAAACCAATCTTTTATGCTCTCTATTTTGCCGTTTATACTGTAATAGCTGTCTTTTAAATACTCCGTATGATCTAAAAAATCATCCAGTAATCCCGATGTTAAAAACTTTTCATTTATGTACGTTTTTAGCTCATCTATTAATACGGCAATTTCTTGTTTTTCTTTAATTGGAGCCTGTTCAATGATTTCTTCCCTATGATTAAGGATTTCTTCGGCTCTAAGATGTAATCTAAAATAACTACATATCAAACTTGACTCAGATAATGTGGTTTCCAAGTTCGCTTTTAATAACATTTCTTGTAAATTTTCTGAGTCGTATGCGTGTATAATTGAGTTTAATTTATCATTAAATATAAGAGGCTCTATATTATATATACGCATATAATCTATTTCATCACCTTTATATAATAAAAATCTAATGATTGATTTTTCTTCCTGCGTAATTTCTCGCCGGAGGTTTAGAGGGAATGAATAATCAATTAATATTCGTGCTATAAATAAATATTTTGCCGCATACGAATTAAATATATCAGCAACTCTGTCGGCATCTTCTATATATTCTATATCGTCTAAGTCAAATACGATATCAAATATTTGTTCAAAATCGTGCTTGTTATTTACAAGATTTATAAAATCCCTTATATGATTAATTGAATGGATTGTTTCATTATCACTATTAATTATATTAATATATTCATCTAATTTATCTTTATATTCTTCAAGACCAATGAGAGGGAAACTGTTACAAAAATCTGAAAAAATTTCAGAAGTGTTTTTCGCTATATCTAATATAATATTTCTTGTGTATATTTGAATAGATATTTTTTCTCGTGAATAAGATTCTATATACTCATAATATTCATCTGAGATGTCAATATCAAACAATTTATAAAATATTATTATCCTAACAAGTTCTTCAAATGAACTAACCCTAAATTTATAACAGAGTTCGTTTATCTTGGTTTTTATCTTGATGTTTTCACAAAAATCTACAGACTTAAACTCTTTAGATACAAGTGTATTTACTAAAACTATTTCTTTATGGTCGAATGATATTTTATTATAATCGGCTTTGTGCATATTTACCTCTTTTATTATCTTGGTTATACTTTTTAGCCAAAATGTAAGGTAAAAAGTTGTGCTTGAAATAATAGCCTTTTGGGGGATTGAATTATACTATTTTATCTGTTACATTACATTTTGAAAAATGTATAAAAGTATAAAATTTTTAGTTATAACTATGATTTAACCGAATTTTTATTTAACATTATACATTTTGGCTAAACTGTAAAGTAAAAAAATGTAAGGTAAACATCCGTTGGGTATGGGTTTGAGGTTATAAAATAAAGTTGTTATAAGAATAATCGATTTGATCCTGCTCTATTCCTATATATCTTAAAGTTATTTGCGGACTTGAATGATTAAATATTTTTTGCAGTAGAACAACGTCTTTGAATAGTTGGTAATGATGATAGCCAAATGTCTTCCGCATAGAATGTGTGCCTATTTTTTCATCCAAGCCGACACTTTTACAAGCATTGTGTATTAAATAATATGCAGTTACCCTGTCCAATCGTCTGCCACGATGAGATTTGAATAAAGGCTCTTTATCTCTCCTACCTTTACAAAAATCATCTATCATTGGTTTTAATTTCGCATTTATTGGAAATTTCTTAAATTTACCGGTCTTTTTTTCAACAATTTGTATATATGTTTTATTACGAACATCTCCGACATTTAAGTTCAAAATATCTGAAATTCTTAAACCGCAATTTGTGCCTATAACAAAGAGTAATAAATCTCGTTTGCTCTGTTGTGACAATAATCGCTCTACTTTCTTAATATCTTTTTTATTTCGTATCGGTTCTACTGTTGTCATCTTTTTCTCCTTTCTATTCTTTACCCTTAATATTTTCAAGCAATTATGTGTTTTTTGAAATTGCAAACTTTTACAAAATAAAATTTTTATAAC
>OMVC01000069.1 GCA_900314375.1 uncultured bacterium | reverse complement strand
GTCGGAATACAAATTTTCATAATCTTATCTCCTTTTAATTTTTCAATGTTGCTCTGTAATAATATCGCACTTTCAAGTGCTTCCGTATCCGTAAGGTTATGTCTTTGGGCATAATCTTTGAGGATATTTAAAATGTTTTCATTGATTCTTCTGTTGAATGGCACTTTTTTAAGACAGGTTTTCTTTCTTCCTGCCATTTCACGTTTTCCGCCCCAATTGGATTTTTGACAACATTTCATAATACAAAACTAACACGCTTATTTGATTATGTCAATACATAATCAAATTGCCTAAACATTTTATAAACACGCTTTATATCCTTGCAATTTATAGAAGAAATCCATAGGAGTGTTGATAATAGCGGAATACAACTCTTTACAAAAAGTTCTATTCTGGCACTTTTTGAGGAGTTTTTTCTTGTTTTTGCCCATTTCTGCGAAGTAACAAAACGGTCTATGTTTTAACGATTACTCTGCATAATAAAGTTCTTTATTATATCAATTCCGTTTTCTGTAAGTATTGCTTCCGGATGGAACTGCACACCATATATTTGTTTATTTTTAATTTTTATCGCCATCGGGATATCATCCGTTGTTTTCGCAGTAATTTCTATTTTGTCTGTTGGCTCAGATACAATAAGAGAATGATATCTCGTAGCACTAAACCCCTGTTTCAACCCCTTAAAAAGCTCAAAATTTTCATCAAAATATATATCTGAGTTTTTCCCGTGAAACGGTTCTTTTGTTTTAATAATTTTTGCACCAAAATATTTTGCTATACACTGCATACCCAGACAAATCCCAAATATAGGTTTAAAATCTTGATAAAAATCGATAATTTCCATACAAATCCCGGAATTATCAGGATTTCCCCATCCGGGAGAAAGGATAATCTTTGAAAAATCAAGTTTTTTTATTCCCTCAAGTGTCATTTCGTCGTTATTTATAACAACCGGATTAACCCCAAGCATTTTGACATATTGTACTATGTTATAGGTAAAAGAATCGTAGTTATCTATTACCAGCATAGTTCCACCTCAACAACACCTCTGACTGAATTAAAACAATAGATTTTTTCGGCTGTTTTTAAATCCTCAGGATATAATATTCTTTCTTCAATCCTTCCGCTATTGAGCAGCTTTTGTCTTGTTATACCGTTTAGAAGTCCGCATTGTAAAGGAGGTGTATAGATTTTACCGTTTTTCTTAACTGCGATATTGGTAAATGTCCCTTCAGTAATTTCGCCTTTTTCATTCAAGTTAATCTCTTCAAAAACATCCTGTTGAGCTGTCTTTCGAATGCTTGTTTTATGATACAAAAACGGATTTGAAGAATTTGTTTTATTTGCAATCTTTATTCTTGGATTCTTAGGTAATTCCGGAATGTTCCTTGTAGTGAGTTCAAAGTTGCCGTCCTTGGATAATTCTATTCTATTTACAACCTTTTCATTAAAACAGAGTTTTTCTATATCGTCATTCCAAACAAACCCTAACTCTTTTGCAGACTGTTTTAATCTCTTAATATGCATCTCAAAATCCGTAATCCCTGTTTCAATGAGCGAAAATTCCGTATTCAAAAATTTTGCTTTAATCAAGGTTTCTTCCCACTCATCTTCAGCATTTGAATCCCAGACAATTGCACCACCCGCATAGTATGTATAAACCTCATCCTTATTTTTCTTTTGTAAAATCCTTATCGGAACAGAAAAAACTGCTTCATCTTTGTGCAAATACCCAATTGCACCACAATAAACCTCTCTTGGAAATTTCTCCGTTTCTGAAATAACCTTCATTGTTGATAGTTTTGGAGCACCTGTAATTGAACCACAAGGGTAAATTGCATTAATAATATCGTAGAGCGTAATATCATCTTCCAACTCTGACGATATTTCTGATGTCATTTGAAACAGGGTTTTGTGCTGTTCAATATCAAAAAGTTTATTAACATTAACAGTTCCTGTTTTAGATATTCTGCCCAAATCATTTCGCAACAGGTCAACAATCATAATATTTTCAGCACGATTTTTAATATCGTTATACAAAAAGTTTTTCAACTCCCAATCTTCCTGTGCATTCTTCCCTCTTTTTACGGTCCCTTTCATTGGTTTTGTCAATATCATTCTGCCTTTTAAAGCAAAAAACAACTCCGGAGAAAATGACAGTATTGTTTCGTACTTATTTTGCAAAAATGCGTTATATGGTGTTTTTTGATTTTGCAAAAGATAGTTATATAAATCAATCTCGTTTGCATTGGTTTTTAATACAGAGGGATATGTATAATTAACCTCATAGGTAACACCCTCTTTTATCTGCTCTTTTATATATTCTATCTGCTTTATGTATTCTTTTTTAGATATTAAAGGTTTAACAATAGTACCGATTTTATAATTAGGATTCTTTTGTTTAAAAGTCTCAAATGATTCAAATGCTTCAAAATAAACAAGAGGAGCTTCTTTTGACACGTTTTTTATGTCATACCGTATATACCCAATCAAATACAAACCTTCATTTTTCAGTGTTTCAATTCTATCTAATGCGGATTCTACGTTTTCAGGCTCAAAAATTTCGATAGTTTCAACAGGTTTTTTAAATACTTTATCTGCATATATTTGCATAATCATCTCCATTTATATCTTGAATAAATTATAACAAGAAATAATTCATTAA
>OMVC01000025.1 GCA_900314375.1 uncultured bacterium | reverse complement strand
AAATCCTTAAAAGTATACTCTCGTATATATATAAACGGATTTTTTATATTAAAAATTTAATAAATCATAAAAGTTTTACAAATATTAACATACTTGATAAGCCAATAATAATCATAATTTTAAAGAGTAGTTTTGTAAATTTTTGTAAAAATTATTTAAAAATGTAACAAAAAATTAAGCAAAATATACTTTATATATATAAGGGAAAAATATAAGGAAACGGGAAAATGAGTTTTGATGTTAACATAGGACGTTCGGAGCCTGTAATCAAAGCGGCAGCTAACACCAACAACGATGGTGGAAGCGGAGGAAATCTCGGTTATATGATGGGTGGAGGACGACAAAAACAAAAAGAAGAACAGGAAAATATTTTTGCAAAAAACAAAATGGCTTCCGATTCTTTTGAGTTATCATCAAAATTGCCAAAAGATTTTGATGAAGGCTTGATTCAAGAAAACAACGTTATAAATAAACTTTTTAACAAGATTTCTAATTATTTGAAGAAATAATATAATGCCATCAATTGAATGAAGGTTTATAAGTTTTATAAGAATAAATTTGTTACAATTAGAAATTTGAAAGTGGTAATTGGGTGCGTAGAGGTCTTGAGGCATCGAGGCATAGCCTGTCCTTGTTTTCTGGCACTATTGTTTTCCGAACATCTATTTCCCTTTTCCCAAGTTTTATAAAACATATTGATTTTAAATATGCTTTGTAGTATTATAATCAGGTCAGAAGTTAAAATCCAATACGTTTTACAAAAGGCTCGTCGGAAATAACCGAAATCAGCTTATTTTTGTCGTATTGAAAATTATATGAGAAACCCTCATAAACAAAATGTAAAAGTATTACACTTAAGAAAGGTAAAAATCAATGGAAAACAATGAAGAATTAAATGTTGAAGAAGTTAAAGCAGAAGAAACAGCTTCAACAGAAAATGAAACAGTAACGGAAGTAAATGCCCAAACAGCAGAAGTTCCTGAAGCTGTTGAACAAGAAGCAAAACCGTCAAAAAGACGTGGTCGCTCAAGAAAACAAAAAATTGAAACAACAGAAGAAAAACCGCAATCAGAATGGAGCGAAAATGTTGTTCAAATCAGCCGTGTAACAAAAGTTGTTAAAGGTGGTAAGAAATTATCATTTAGAGCTATTGTTATTGTCGGAAACAAAAAAGGTCAAGTTGGTGTAGGTTGTGCAAAAGCATCTGAAGTTATCATAGCTATTCAAAAAGCTATTGCAGACGGAAGAAAAAATGTTATCACAGTTCCTATTTTTAAAACAACAATACCTCATCCTGTTCAAGCAAAATCAGGTGCAGGCTGTGTAATGTTAAGACCTGCTTCTCAAGGTACAGGTATTATTGCAGGTGGTGCTGTTCGTTCAGTATTAGAACTTGCAGGTATCGAAAACATTTTGGCTAAATCATTAGGTTCAAAAGCTCCTTTAAATGCAGCTAATGCTACATTGGAAGCGTTGAAATCATTATCTACATTTGGTGATATGGCTAAAAAACGCGGTCTGTCAATGGCAGAATTTTTAAACTAAGTTAAGTCGATGGGACTATATGTCATTAAGACGTTAAGTCCTTTACAGTATAAAAAATATAAAGGAAAATAAAAATGGCAAAAAAATCAGAAGATAAAATTCAAATTAAACTCGTAAAAAGTTTAATCGGCTCATCTGAAAAGCAACGCAGAGTTGTAAAAGGATTGGGTTTAACAAAAAAAGATCAAGTTGTTGAGCACGCTTCAACACCTACAATTTTAGGTATGGTAAACAAAGTATCTCATCTTTTAGAGATTGTAAAATAGTTGCCGACCATAGCATAATATTATAAAGTCAAAGAAAGAAGGAAAAAATGTCAAATATAACATTAGAAGATTTAAGACCTGCAAAAGGTTCAACATCTAAATCAAAAAGAGTAGGCAGAGGCCGTTCTTCAGGACATGGTAAAACCTCTTGCCGCGGTCATAACGGAGAAGGTCAAAGATCAGGAAATTCTTCAAAAAGAGGTTTTGAAGGCGGACAAATGCCTGCATACAGAAGATTACCAAAATTAAAAGGTTTCCAAGTATATTCTCACGTTGAATATGCTCAGATAAATGTAGGAAGAATTGATGCATTAGGTTTAAAAGAAGTTTCAATGGAAACTTTAAAAGATAGAATAACAATTCATCCATCATGCGTGGGTTTAAGAGTTTTGGGTAACGGCGAATTAAAATCAAAAGTTACGGTAAAAGCATCTTATGTAACACCATCAGCAAAAGAAAAAATTGAAGCAGCAGGCGGAAAGGTAGAAATAGTATAATGGCACAACAGCTAAGAGCACCTTCGACAGAACAGGTAATGTCGATGTTGAATGCATCAGGGTTAAAAAAGAAGATTCTTTTTACATTCCTGATGATTGCGGTATGGAGATTTGGGGTTCAAATGCCTTTATATGGTATCAACAACCAAATATTTGCCAATATCGCCAGCGGTAATAATATCATAGGGTTCCTTGATTTATTTACGGGGGGCGCATTAGGTAAGGTTTCAATTCTTGCTTTGGGTATCGGACCGTTCATTACTTCATCAATTATCATTCAGCTGGTTTCTGTTGTAATTCCTGCATTGGAAAAACTGCAGAAAGAAGAAGGTGAAGAAGGAAGAAGAAAATTATCGCAATATACTCGATTATTTACGGTTGTATTGGCGATATTTCAAGGCTTTATATTTATGTTGTTCTTACATCACTTACCGGGAGCGATAATGCCCGGTGTAAGTTCGACAGCGTTTTATATCAATTCGATATGTATATTAACTGCAGGTGCGGTTCTTGTTATGTGGATATCCGAATTGATAACTGAAAACGGAATAGGTAACGGTGGTTCGTTGATAATTTTTTGCGGTATATTATCAGGGATTCCTGTTTATGCCTCAAGGACTTATCAATTAGTAAAATCAAGCCCTCAAATGCAAATGGGTTTGCTAATTTTGCTGACTATATTTTTCCTTGCAACTATATTGATTGTTATAATGCAAGAGGCTGTAAGAAAAGTTATTATAGTTAACCCAAAACGCCAAATCGGTAACAAAGTTTATGGCGGTATGAATTCATTTATACCGTTTAAATTAAATCCGGGCGGAGTTATGCCTATTATCTTCGCGATTGCGATATTGTTATTCCCGTCAACTATATTGGCTATGGTTGGGCAGGCAAATTTCAAATCAGCATCAGTGAAGAATTTTATTATTACTTTAAATCATTATTTAAGTCCTGACGGGATTACGTATTATCTGTTGTATATAGCACTAATTATTGCGTTGACATTTTTCTACGCATCAATTATGCCGAATATGCAGCCAAAAGATATTGCGGATAACTTAAAGAAATACGGCTCATCAATTCCGGGTATAAAACCTGGCAGACCTACAGCGGAAGCTTTGGATAAAATCTTAACAAAGACGACGTTCATAGGTGCTATTGGTTTAGGTATTGTTGCACTGGTTCCGTCTTTTGGAAGTTATGTTACTCATATAGAAACATTGCAGGGTATAGGTGCTACTTCATTAATCATCATGGTTGGTGTTGCGCTTGATTTAATCAATCAGGTTCGTTCGCACTTATTGGCAAGAAATTATGAGTCTTTCTTGAAGGATGATTAATATGTAGTAAAGATAAATAAAATGAAGATTGCCCGTTGAAATACGGGCAATCTTTTTATTCGCTTAATATTGAAATGTTAGTTATTTCTATATCGTCATAATCAATTTTGTCATAATTGACAACGTTTTGTCCTGTTTTTATGGTGACTTGATTCTTTGAATCCGCCTTTATAAGAGAAGATGGAATTTTAATTCTTTGCCCGTCGCCATTAATTTTTATTTCACCTATTTTTGAACCGTTAAAAAATACTTCTGCAGGTGATGAATAAATTCCGGAGCGAATTTTATTTTGTCCCATTTGATGAGCTAGTTTTGTGTCTAACCCCACTATTGAGCCAATAATAATATAGTTTGTGCTTTGTTTTGCGTTGTCTGTCATAATAAAATCTTTTGAATAGTATGGGCCCATTGATTTTATTTTGAAATCATTAGCATTTGCGGAATTTTTTGAAAAACTGTTATCTCCAAGGTGGAGGATTTCGCTATCTAATACAATATCAAACGGTTCGGATTGAGCAATTTCTATTTGGAGAGGGGTGTTAAGACTTTGCGCATTATTTATTGTTAAAGAAAATGGGCGGTAGCCTTCTTTCTCAACTTTTAAGACCGTTGGTTCACTAATCCAGATTTTTGGAAGTTCAAAATTGCCGTTGGCGTCAGTATAAGTTCTGAATTTTTTTTGCGGAATTGAAATTTTTGCAAATTCAACTCCTTGCTTTGTTTGAGCGTTGATTATTCTGTTGCTCTGTGCCTGGTCAACTTTTGTTACTTCACCGGTGAATGTCGTTGCACTTGTTGAAGCAGTTGTGATTAAAGTTAAAATTATAAGATATATTAGTTTATTCATACTTCTTTTATCAAATATTTGAATAATATTTTTATTCCATAAAAGAATAATTAGCAAGAATAATTAGAATTTTATCTTGAAAAATAATATTTATTTGGTAGAATAGTTTAGTAAACTAATTTCAAGCCGGTGTGATGGAATTGGTAGACGTGCCAGACTCAAAATCTGGTGGGGTTCACGCCCCGTGTCGGTTCGACCCCGACCACCGGCAAATAAAATAATATTTCAGATATTCAAGTAATATCTGATTTTTTTTAGGTGGTCAAGTGGGGAGAACCGACCACATATCGGTTCGGCGCAAACCGAGCAAAGGCTGAAGCCGTCGGCGAAAGGGTCAAGCTGTCGGCAGGACAAATGAGCCGACGCGAAAGCCGTCTAACGCGAGGTTTGTAAGACACCCCGACCACCGGCAAATAAAATAATATTTCAGATATTCAAGTAATATCTGATTTTTTTTAGGTGGTCAAGTGGGGAGAACCGACCACATATCGGTTCGGCGCAAACCGAGCAAAGGCTGAAGCCGTCGGCGAAAGGGCCAAGCTGTCGGCGAAAGGGCCAAGCTGTCGGCTTCTGTAAAGTGTATGCTTAACCACAACAAAATGATTTGGCATATTTCATATTTTCAACCCCCGCTAAATTCTGATATTGCCCGGATTATCCTTATAATAAGCCCTTTAAATTTTATTATTTTGTGTGAAAGTTTTAATCTGTTCTTTTATAAGTTTGTTAGTTGTATCTTTTGCTCCAAACAAAATAAGTAATGCTTCCATTCTGTTTTTAACGTTTAATTTTTGTAGTAGTGATGAAATATGTGCTTTTACAGTAGAAATGGTAATGCATAATTTGTTGGCAATTTCAGGATTGGACAATCCTTCTTTAAGACATAAAAGTACTTGTATTTCTCTTTCTGATAATAGTTTATCTTCTTCTGTTTTATACAACATTACCTTTAACCTCCGCAAATATATTGTTCTATATATAAATATTACTTACTGAAGTCCGCATGGGTATTAGACAAAGGTACTATTTCAAAAAGAAAAGCGAATCTTAATTAAAAGATTCGCTTTTTTGTATGTATTAACTAAAAGCTTATTGGCTAACTTTTTCGTGTAATACTTGTGTTTCTTGAGAACTTGGTTTTTTAACCGTTCCGTTCATTTTAGCTGCTTGTGTACCAACATTGATAACTTTAGCTTCAACGTTACTTTCAAGCAACGACCCTGAATTTAGGTTGACACCTGCACCTGAATTTCGAATTCTTGCTTTACCGCCTGTAGATTTCACGGTTCCGTTAACATTCAAAGTGCCTGTGTTATTTACTATTGCAGCTTGTCCGTTAGTAATATTGATTGTACCGTTATGAGTAAAACCATTAGTACCTGTTACGTTTTTAATCAATACTTGATCAGAACCTGTTGCACTAAATGCAGATGTTGTTTCTAAACCTGTAGCATTTTGTCTTGCTACTGCATAGTATGGAGCTGCATTATTAACTTTTTGGCTTAATGTCAATTTACCGTTGTTAGCAACTACGTGTGCAGTACCTGCGTTTGTCAACTTGCCGCCGACATTCATAGCACCTGTTCCCAGTTGTTTGATATTTGTTACAGGTACTTTCAAGTCTTTTGAATCTGTGCTTGTATTAACAATTTCGGAGAATATATCCATCTGTCCGCCTTTAGCACGGTTGATTAAGGCAAGTTTGCCTTTAACATTTATTTTACCAGCAGTAGCTAAATTACCGCTTGTGTAATTGTTAATAGCAGTTTCTCCTGTGCCATTATTCGTAATTGTAGCATTACCGATAGTTAAACCGTCATTACCGGTTGCAGCACCGTTATTTTTAATGGCTAAACTGCCTGCAGCTGTTGTAATTGTTGCGTCATCGCCGATAGATAAGCCTGTGGATGCACCTTTGTTAAATATGTACAGGTCTTTACCGTTATTGGTTACTGTTCCGTTAACCGCTAATTTACCGGCTTTGTTGTATACATATGTAGCTCCGTTGCCATTAATTGTACCGTCAACGGTCTCGCCACCTGAACCATGGTTAACGACTTTTGTTACACCACTTGTATTTTTGATGACTGCATTTTCTGCAACGGTTAAACCGCCTGCTGTTGCTCTGTTAACAATACCTAAATTGCCTGTATTTGTTACTTTGGCTGTAACGTTTAAGTCACCTGCTTTGGTGTTAGATATAGCAGTAACACCGTTATTTGTTATAGTACCGCCAAGAGCAGTATTTCCTGTCCCTTCATTACGTATAATTAGGTTACCACCGGCATTATTAACAGTTCCTGTAGTAGTTAAAGTTGTACCGTAGTTATAAATAGATGTTTTACCTGCAGTTGAACCGATTGTTCCGCCCATAGCTAAAGCACCTGTTTTGTTATATAAATATGTAGCATTTTTTCCTGTAGCGGTACCGTTAAATGTTAAGCCTGAACCATTTTTATTTGCAATATGGACATTGTTTGCTTCAGCCTTTGAACCGGTTTCAAATTTCAAAGCTCCTGTGCCTCTGTTTGAAACAGAGACTTTGGTTGGTGAGTAAACTTTGCCGGAAATAGTTTGAGCGCCTTTTTCATTGTTCAATAAAACCGTAGCGTTTTGACCGGCTACTGTTCCTGATACTGTCATGTTAGCTCCGGCTTTGTTGGTAATTGCCAAATCATGATTCTTATCAAGATTTATAACAGAACCGGAAATATCAATTCCGTCTCCTTTATAGGATTTGATAAGTAGTGCTCCGGCTTTGACTTTTCCGTCACTGGAATCTGTAATTGCTGTAGTTTTAGATGGGATTCCATCTGTATTTACCAAACTCGCAAACAATGTGTCTGCTGCAGATTTTGATGTCAATTTAGCTTGATCTGTTACACCATTGACAATTTTACCCGGAACTTCGATTGTGCTTCCGCGTAAATCTGCACCACGGTTAGTAAAGATATAACCGTTGACGGATATAGCGCCATTGCCGTCTTGTTTAAGTTTTGATACAGCATTAATGTTTGTATAAACATTATTACCGTAATCGGAAACTAATGAAGTATACTTTGCTGTAGTTGGTGTTGCGACCGATAAACGTCCAACGTTTATAACACCTTGATCACCTACAACCATGCCGTTTGGTGAAATAAAGATGGCATGCCCGTTGTAGAAGTTCCCGTTTGCATCAACGGAATTTAAAATACCGCCGATATTGACTTGATTGTCAACAAGGTTAATGAATGCTTCTCTGCCGTTAAAGTTCAGATTTGCGACATGACCTTGATCCAAACTAAAGTCATTGTACTTCCTGTAGGCAACGTTTTGACTTGCCTTCTCAGGATTGATTGTGTATGTCGTGCCGTTTACCGTAGCGCCGGTAATTGTTGTAGCATGCACACACCCTGCAGTTAAAACTGCAATTGCTGCTAATGTAATTAAGCATTTTTTTCTCATCTTGTTACCTCTCTTTGTACTATTACGCTACAAAAAATACTTTCATAATTAGATAAACGGTTTTTTTGAGAAAAAACTGCAACATTTCTGATGAAAATTTACATAATTTAACATTTAATTTTTTTTTATAAAATTAAAAAAAAGGTTATAACATATATATATGTGTGTATGCCAGATTTTTTAAGATATGTAAATATTTTTTACTAAATTATCAATTTTTGAATCTCTTTAAAATGTGGGTGTTTTGATGTCTTTAGCCATTGAAATAAGGCAATTTCTACGCATGTTATGTTGATTCCATACTGGTGCATAACATTAAGGCCTGTATTAAGCTCGAAATCTTTTCTTGATGAAGTGCAATCTTTTAATACAAAAACTTCATAGCCTTGTTGTTTCAAATCAAGTGCAGTTTGTAAAACGCAGATATGACCTTCAATTCCGCATAATATAATTTGTTTTTTATTAATAGAATTAATAATTTGTTTAAATTCTTCTTCTTGGAAAGCTGAAAATGAAGTTTTTTCTATTATGTTTGCATTATTATTTTTAACACATTCAATAGTTTGCCCGAGTCCTTTTGGGTATTGTTCCGTAATAATGGTCGGAATGTTTAAAATTTCCGCAGCCCTAGAAATTTTGGCGGCATTTGTTACTGTCTTTTCTCCGTTAAGAGCAGCATTTACAAGCTTTTCCTGTATATCAATAATTACTAAAACACTATTTGAAGAATCAAGCATGCCCATTTTCAAACTCCTGCTTTAATTTTTTTAACAGCTTTTGTAAATCTTTATCCGTAAATTTGTTTATAGGAATAAATACTTTGGAATTTTCATCAGTATCCAAACCTTTATGTATTATTTCTACTATAAATTTCGTATAGCCGTCATATCGTATGACAAGTTCGCTATGCGCATCATCTTTTTTTATACTGAATACACTTTCAATATTGTTGCAATAATGATTAATTGTCAGGTCAGGGTCTTTTGTTTCGCAAGTTTTCGCAAAACGGTAGAAGCATGGTTCAATTACATGTTTTAATTTATTTGCAAAAGCCATATTAAATAATTTGTATTGTTTTGATGGCTTAATTGAAGTATCTTCGTCTGCTAACCATTCGTTTTGATAATTTAATTGTTCTGTTAGGCATACGAACAAATCATCGTTTCGAATAGCAGCTTGCAAACTGTCAGCAGCATTTTTATAAATTGTTTCAAAATCATCAGAGCCAATTTTTGAAACTCCTGCATGCAATTTAAATTCAGAACCCATGCTATCCTGAATTTTTTCAATAACACTCTTGGCTCCGTTTAAGTTAGTATTTTCAAGTATTAAATACACTTTGCCGGAACCTGTAGCTGCAATGTCTGAAAGTCTTAATGTCTTTTTTATTAACAAATGAAGCCTGTTAGAAGAAACTTTTGTTTTTACATTTTCATCTAAATTTAAAATAATAAAGATACCATTTTTGATTTTGGGATTGTCAGTCAAATCATTAAATATTTCTTTAATGTATTTGAATTGGAATAATCCGTTTTTTGCAGATATTGCTCCTATATTTTCAAGTAATAATTGCATTTTATCATTATTGTTTTTAAGAGCTTTCATTCGCATGCAATTTATTAATTTCATAGTTATTTCGTAATTTTCGCTATCCGGTGTAATGAAATCATAAATACCCTTATCATAAGCATCAAGCATAAACTCTGCATCCAATTTTTCCGAGTATAATATAATTTCAGTTTTTGAGTAATGTTTTTTTATGTTATCTATTATTTTTAATGTTTGATTACTTTCATCTTCTTTGGCACATAAAACCAGAATATCATAACAATTATTATCAAGATAATAAATTACATCCGCGTATGAACAAGTATTAATCTTATCGCCTGCACGCAATAACACTAATTTTTTCCTTAAATCATTTATTGTAATTTCATTGTCTCCTGACAATAATATGTTATTTGACATAATTTTATACCTGAAGATGCTTTTTGATGCACAAGAAACTTCCGACAGCACCAAATAATATACTCATACTAAACATAACCGTAATTACAATATTTTGTGCCATAGGCGGTGATGGTATCATAAAAAACTTATGCATATTTAATAATGCGTTTTGAATATATCCCAGTGGTAAAAGCGCTAATAATGAACCCATAAATCCGTAAAATGCGCCTTGCATAATGAACGGAAAACGTATGTACCAGTTACTTACCCCCATTAACCGCATAATCTCTATTTCTTCTTTTCTGGATTGGATAACTAATTGAATAGTATTATTAATAATTGTTATTGTAAGAAGCGCCATTATAAGAATTACCACTATCGTAATTGTTTTTACCACATGATTTACCATTTCCATCTTAGCTGCCAATTCTTTAGGATAGCTCATATCTTCGACAGATTTGATTCTTTTTATTTCATCATAGGCAACCTGTAAGTTTTCAGGATCATCAACTTTAACATGTAATGTATCCGGCAGCGGATTATCTATGTTTGGCAGGCTGATTTCGTTTTTCAATTTTTGCCAGGACTCTGCTTTTGGAATAATCTTTATTCCTTCTACATGCTCCATGTTTAATATTTCTTTTTTTACATCAGCAGGATTTATGCCGCTTTTTAGGTATACAGAAATTTCCAAAGCATTACCAAGTTCTTTTGAAAATGAAGATATTGATAATGCAGTTCTAAAGCATGTTGCAAATATCATTAAAATTGCAGCCATTGTGGTAATAATTACAATATTAACCCAGCCTGTGCGCCTTATATCATTGCATGTTTGTATTCCCAACCGGTATAGAATTCTTAATTCGCACAACCATCCTTTTGGAATATGTTTTTTTACGTTTGTTTTCAGATTATTATTCATAAGTACCTGCTTGTGTATCTTTTACTTTTTCTCCGTTATCTAATTTTATTACTCTTTTTCTAAAGTAATCTACTAAATTTTGGTCATGAGTTGACACAATAACCGTAATTCCGCGTTGATTAATTTGGTCTAATATTTGCATAATTTCCATAGAGTTTTGCGGATCTAAATTTCCTGTCGGTTCATCTGCAATAAGTAGCGGCGGACCGTTAACAATAGCTCTTGCTATTCCTACTCTTTGTTGTTCCCCGCCTGACAATTCCGCAGGTGTTGCGTGTCTTTTTTCATATAAACCAACTATTTTCAATGCTCCGCGAACACGGTCATTTATCTCTTTACTGCTTATACCGAGTGTTCTTATTACATAAGCAACATTATCAAATACTGTTTGATTTTGTAGTAATTTATAGTCTTGGAATACTATACCCATACATCTTCTCAAGTTAGGTATTTTATCATTTCTGATATTAGCAATATTTATACCGCCGATAGAAACAAATCCGGTCGTCGGTTTTTCTTCACCGTATAAAAGTTTCATCAATGTAGATTTACCTGCACCTGAAGCCCCTACTAAAAATACGAATTCTCCTGAATTTATTTCAAGGCTTACATTTTTTAGTGCATAGTGATCATTTGGATATTTTTTTGTTACATTTTTTAGTTTAATCATTATTTGTACCGATTTCCTTTTTATACATTGTTCGAATTCTTTTTACCAGAGCTTTAGAATCAAGCCCATAATATTCAACGAGTTCATCAGATTTACCGCTTTGACCGTATTCATCATGAATCCCGATTCTATAGACCTTTGTCGGACATCTTCCGCTGACAACTTCGCAAATAGCAGAACCCAATCCTCCAATAGTAGAGTGGTTTTCTACTGTAATAATAAATTTGCATGATTCTGCACATTCAATAACAGTAGTAACATCAAGCGGCTTTACTACAGGAACATTTATAACCCTTACGCTAATTCCTTCTTTCTTCAATTCTTGTGAAGCGATAATAGCTTCAGCTAAAGTTTCTCCATTAGTAAATAAAGCAATATCCGTACCTTCTTCTACTACTACGGCTTTGTGTATATTAAAATGATATTTTTCGTCAAATATATCAACGACATTACAGCGAGATATTCTAATATACATAGGTCCGTCGTGCAAAGCTGCATATTTTATTATCTCTTCACATTCTCTGCAATCTGCGGGAACCATAACTGTCATGTGCGGAATCTCACGCATAAGCGCAATATCTTCCAACGCTTGATGTGTCGCTCCGTCTTCGCCAACAGTTACTCCGCCATGTGTTCCTATAATTTTAACGTTTAATTCCGGATAACAAACGGAGTTTCTTATTTGGTCATAAGTTCTTCCCGTTGCAAACATGGCAAAACTTGCAGCAAACGGAATTTTTCCTTCTGACGCAAGACCTGCAGCCGTAGCAATCATATCTTGTTCTGCTATTCCGCAATCAAAAAATCTGTCCGGAAATTTGTCCTGAAACATTTTTGTTTGCGTAGAACATGCCAAATCCGCATCTAATACAACAATATTATTATCGTATTCCCCCAATTGCGCCAATGTTTTTCCGAAAGCTTTTCTAATGGAACTCTTTTTTGTTTTATCTATAATCATGTTGTCCTCAAATAAGCTCGTATTCCCTAATCTCTAATTTAATTCTAGCACAAAAATTTCCTGTTGGACATTTTGTAAAGACAATATATCTATATATTTATTCAATAAATATAGCTATTACTGATTTTTAAGCCTTTAGTGTAAACTTTTGTTAAAATAGTATATATTTTTAGCAATATTTTTCCTTTACGTTCTTTTTATGGGTAGAATGGTAATAGACTCAAATTTTTATATGTAGGAAAGGAAAATTATTTATGAATCAAGTTCAGTGTGTACCGCAAGTGAGTCCTGTTATGCCGCCTCAATATGCCGTGGCATCTCAACAGCCAAGCTATAATGCGGTCAAAATTGATATTTTAAATCCATCCCTAGGAGCTCCAGGCATGGCTCCTGCAGTTTATCCGCAAGCGCAATATGCGCCTGTTACTGCACCGATGTATAATTATCCGCAAGCTCCTGTTTATAATTATCCGCAAGCGGATGTAAATCAACAAGTTTGCTACATGCCTCCGGTACAGCAATTTCCCAGCTTAACGACCGCGCCGCAACAGCAATTGCCGCCGGTCCAACCTTATGTTGTTCAACCGCAGGCGCAACCAATGATACAACCACAAATGACTCAACCTATCGTTCAGCCTCAAGCGGTTCCGCCTTATGTGCAACAACAAAATTATAATGCACCGGTGCAACCTCAAGTTGTAAATAATACACCTGCGGTTCCGCAACCTCAAGTGTCTGCACAACCTGAAGTAGTAGCTCCTGTAACACCTCAACCTCAAGTTGATTTAAACGGATTTATCGCAAGATTAGCAAATCCTGATTTTGAAGGGCAAGCTGCAGCTATGGAAGAAATAGCAAATATGGTAAAAGAAAATCCGCAAAAAGCAACTGAATTGGTTGATACTAAAGTTTTTGAAGCTTTAAATAATATTGTAAAATATGATTCTTCAAGTTTGGAAGGTCCAAGTCAAGCTCAAATTGATGCAAGACAAAAAATAATGGAAAACAAACAGGTTACTGATGAAGAAAATAAATTAGCTAATACAATGGCTCCGAAAGAATTAGCAGAAAGAAATAAAAGCTATGCTTTGTTCACAATAGCTATAATGGATAAATTGTATGCTGATGAGGTAGCTAAATTATCAAACAACACAGTGCCTTTAACAGAATTGCCTGAAGCAATTACAGTAGTTGACCAATTAAAGGATAACCCGAATCCGATGGTTAGAGCGTCGGCTATTGAAGCTTTAAGCTATATCCAAAATCCTGAATACAAAAAAGATTTAACAACGTTATTTACCGTTGCTAAAAACGATCAGGATGCAGGGGTTGTTCAAGCAGCAAATGCAGCTCTTGAAAAATTAAACCAAATATAACACAGAAATAAATAATTCCTTTCTTTAAATAACATAAAAAGAGCCCGAGAAATTCGGGTTCTTTTTATTATATTATATTATATTTTATACTTCTATCGGTTCTTGAACTTTTACTTCTGGTTTTGGAACGCAGTTTTCATATTCTGCCATTTCGGATATTTGTTGTGCCCATTGATACATGATTTCTTCGTCTGTAAGTTTGTATGAAATAGGTTTGCCTATTTTTATTACAACGTGTTGCCTTTTAAATGGCCACAATTTCAAATATCCTGTCCATTCTGCTATTGCAACAGGTACAATATCTGCTTTCGCGAATTTTGCAATTTCCGCAAATCCTTTTTTGATACCCTCTAATTTGCCGTAAGGTCTTGTTCCGCCTTGCGGGAAAATTCCCAATGACCAAGAAGTTTTTAAGATATCTTTGACAGTCTTAAATGTCGCAATTTCAGGTTTTGAACGGT
>OMVC01000033.1 GCA_900314375.1 uncultured bacterium | reverse complement strand
TACATTTTTTTTCAAATTACTATCCCAAATTATTATATCTGTTTCAAAGATAAAGCTCCCGTACCACTACTTCATGTTTGTTATAATGGAAATTTCGAAAAAGTCATTATCTCTCATCAAAATTCTAGCAGATTTTTTGTAAAGGGGAAAATTTGTAATATATTGCAAAGGTTGAGTTTACTCAAACTTTGCACCCGTTTATTTAATAAATTTTGTATGTTATGTAAATCAAGAGTATATACGGATTATAGCGATTTTTATTGTTTTAAGAATTGTTAACAAATTTATAGAATAAGGCAATTCTTTAACACAAAAAACGTTTATATATATGTAAGGGAAAATTCAGCATTAGACTTAAGGGAAAAATAAAGAATAATCTCTAGCGTAATTAAATTCTAAATATGTGAAACAAGGATTTAAGTAAAAAAAGTTTTTTATACTCTCTCTCTCTTAATATCCTCGTGTTTATTTAATGTTGCCGTTAAATTTAATGGCAACTTTTCTTTTGTATAGATACTTTCAACGATTTTCTATTTTTATGCAAAAATGCAAAAAATCAATTTGGTAACACTACAAATAAATGTATGAATAATCATTGAAGATATTTTATTAAAATTCTTAAAAATAGTGTGGGTATTAAAGGTGCGTATAAACGCACCCTACATAACTGTACAAGAAAAATAATAACTTTTAGTGTTTATTTATATGCTGTGATAAATATTGTTCAAATATTTCTACACTATCCCCGACTAATTCAACACAAGGTCTTTTTTTATAATAAGTTTGATTGCGTTCTGACGGTGTTGGTGCTGTAGAAGTTTCGACACCTTGCAATAATTCGCGGCAAATTATGCTGCCATTTTTATCTTTGAATTTTTGCGCAAGCTCTTGAACAATTTGATATTGCTCTTTTTTGTTTTGCGCCGAATTATCGGAATTTGAAAAAGCAAGTCCGCAGGCCATAAACATTCCGCTGACAGTCCCGCAAACTTCTCTCATCCTGCCCATTCCTCCGCCAAATGAGGATGCTATTTTCATTGCTGTTTCAAAATCAAGCCCCAATTCTTCACAAAAAACCCCTAATACTGCCTGCGAACAATTATAACCCGATTTAAATAATTCCTTTGCCTTTTCTGATTTTACGCTCATGATTTTCCCCGTTCTACTATCCAGTATATAGGATATTAAAATTATTATCAACAGTTATTTTATAGGATTGATAAAGACTTTATTTATGGTAATATGTATTGCGAGTGTGGAATTAAGATAAAGTGTCTAAATGTTTAAATACTTTAGAACTTTTTGAATATAGGAATTATATGCCAAATGTAAGTATTATTATACCTGTTTATAATGTTGAAAAATATTTAAAACAGTGTTTGGATTCCGCCATAAATCAAACACTCAAAGATATTGAGATTATTTGCATTAATGACGGGTCAACAGATAATTCGTTAAAAATTTTAAACGAATACGCGCAAAAAGATAATAGAATAAAAATAATTAATCTAAAGAAAAATGTGGGTCTCGGCAAGGCTCGTAATATTGCTTTTGAATACGTTACATCTCCTTATGTTATGTATTTGGATTCTGATGACTGGTATGAGTTGAATGCTTGTGAATCTGCATATAATCAAATCTCAAAAAATAATAATGATATGGTCTTATTCAGAGCGTATACTTATATGGATGATACTAAAACAAAAGAAAAACGAAATGAAAAATTTCAGGTTATAACGAAATATGAAAATCAATCACATATCAAATATCTTGATTTAAAGCCGTTGTATTTATATAGTATCGCCCCTTGGTTTAAAATATATAAAACCTCATTTATAAAAGACAATAATCTTATATTTGAAGAAGGTATATATTATGAAGATCAACCATTCTGGTATAAATTAATCTTGTGTAATCCGGATTTTTCAATTTTAAACAAGCATTTGATATATTACAGGCAAAGAGCAAATTCTATTATGAAAAACCCCGTGTTTTTCATCGATTCAATATATATTAAAACAAAAGTTTTTCAATTATTCAAAGAATACGGAAATCCGAATTACATGAATGAATTTTCCATTTTTTGTTTAAAAACAACTATTCCTAGATTTAAGAAATTAACGGAAAACAATTTTTTATTAAGTATAAAATTTTACAATACATATAGAAAATTTTTAAAAATGATAAATTACGAAATAGATATAGCAAAATTTAAAAAGGAGTTTAAATACATTGATGCGCAAAAAATTCTAAAATATAATTTGCTTCAATTTTTATTATCAAATTTATTATGCACCGTTTTTTCTCGATTTATTTCCGAAACAAAAACACACAAAATAATATCACTATTCGGTATTAGAATGAAATTCATAAAATAATATATTATTTTTTCTTATAAGAAATTTTTATACCCAAAACGCATATAATCTTTCTATTTGCACCATTCTTTATACAGAATATAAAATCCCTTATTTTTTTTGCCGCAAGCCATATTTTATATTTAGCATAATCATTTTTTATAATAGCCAAGAACTGCTCTTTTTTAGCCTGCGTAAAATATTTAAATATCAACCCTTCCGAATACATATTTTTAAAGATTTCGCGCATTTTATCGTAATATTCTTTCTTATAAGGTCTGTCTATTTTTTCTAAAAACATTAAACAGCCCTGATACGCTGTATAATCATAATATTCTTTTATATCGCCGTTATAGAGATTATTTTCGATAAGGATATTTTTAGCCTGAACCCTTCTAATCAAATAATTTAAAATCTTACGTGAACCTATATTATTAGAAGAACCGTCAGCATCTTTTCTGTAATAATATACGGGTTTGTTTAAATGCACAGCCTTTTGTGCTTTTGTCAATATCAGAACTTTCCATGGGACATCCTGATAAGAGCCGTTATCATCGTCTATCATTCGTAAATTATATTTATCGATAAAACTTTTTCTATATAAATTTCGCCATGGACCGCTCGGCCCGCCAAGCGATGATGGGGTTGTTTTTAAATTATAATATTCTTCACCGTTTTCAGGTTTTACATATTTAGATAAATTTCTTTCTTTAACTTCTTTTGTTGCGGAATTAAGAAGATTGTAGCAATTTGCACTTACAAAATCCGCATCTGAATTTTTTATACAATTATACAAATCTTCGTACATAGTTAATGCACAATAATCATCACTTTCAACAATACCGATAAAATCACCGCTGGCACGTTCAAAACCGGTATTTATCGCAGATGCATACCCGCCATTTTCTTTATGAACAGGAACTATTCTGGAATCATTTGCGGCATAATCATCAATAATTTGTCCGCAGCTGTCAGGCGAACCATCATCAATCAATATAATTTCCAAATCTTTATATGTCTGATTTATTATGCTGTCAACGCATTCTTTTAAATATTTTTCAACCTTATAAACAGGAACAATAATACTTATTTTAGGCATACTACTTTACTCCGGCATACTCACTATTAAAATTCTTGATTGTTTGTTGCAAAATAGTCGAACTTGTTGTTTTAGTGTATGGCAGATATATAACTTTTGCTCCGACTTTTTCCAATTCTTCTTCGTATTTATTCCATTTATCAGTACCCTGCCAATCTGAGCCGACAAACAATACATCATAATGATATTTGTGCCACGCTTTAATTTTATCCAAATCATCCTGCAAAACGACCTCATCAACATATTTTATTGAACTGACTATTTCCATTCTTTCTTCTTGAGAAATAAACGGTTTTTTGTTTTTATATTGAGCTGCTTCATCCGAAGTTATGCCTACAATAAGCTTGTCACAATGCTTTTTTGCATTTTTTAACAAATTCAAATGCCCTATATGAAATAAATCATAAACCCCTGTTGTGTATCCGACTACCATAATTATATTTCTCCGTTTTTTAATAAAGTTAAAAATCTATCTGCAATATATACCAGCCACTTTTGATCAGGCTTTAATGCGCTGATATCAAAATCTTTAAATTCTTCATTTTTAATATCACTACGCGATAAATCCTTTAACCAAACGCCGACAGCTCTTGGCATTGGTAACTTTTTATTCGGTTCAAGTCCGTTATAACGTTTTTTAAATAATTCTCTTATTAAATATTTATTTTCACCGTTTCTTACTCTTTCTAAATCAAGTTGACATCCCATTTTCATATTAGAAAACGGCATTACAAGATTTATTCCGGCGATATCAGCAACATTGTTATACGAATTTAAAGACTCCTCTGCAAACACCCTGCTGATAAACTTATGAGCATTTATATTGTTATCTTTGCGGTACGGTTCATAAACACTTGAAATATCAACCGGATTTTTTAAGACCATATTAGGGTCTAAATAATTATATCTTTGTATAAAATCTTCATAAGCCCAATCTTTAGACAACAATCCGTCAAAACCGCCAAAAATTACGTCAGCATTTTCACCGCACAAAACGTATTCGCATCCGTCAGCCTTTGCCGCCAATAATGTCTTATATATTTGCGGTTCAATAGAGTGAAACGGACTTTTTTTATGTCTTGATATAATTGGTATAGCTTCTAAATAATCATCCCAAGTAATATCTACAACTTTTAAATCTAAACCGAGTTTATCCGCATAAAATTTGGCCTGTTCAACTTCATTAATAGAACCCTCTGCAATAGTACGCATTGTATATGCTTTGGCGCCTTTGGGTAAATATGTTGCCAATATTGCACTATCCATACCGCCGGATAACATTATTCCGGTTTTGGATAAATCAATTTTCTCTAATTGTTTTTGAATAGATTTATCAATCTCGTCTGCATTAAATACCACATCCGACTCTGAAAAATTTCTGCTTTTAAATTTAGGCAATACCCCATCAGCCCACATTATATTAGGTTTAGCGACATATCTCAATGCCAAAAATGAACTCAAACAAAAATCCTTATCAACAATATAATAATCAGGGCACTCGCACATATCCTGATTCCCTCCGGATTCACCCCAAGTCATATAATATTCTCTGTCATGCTCTCTACACCATCTTATAAATTTTCTAACATGCGCAGAGATTGCAATCTTTGGCGGAATATGTTCAAAATCGCCGTATTGACTTCTGAAATACGCTTCCGGATTATTCATTGTGTACAGTTCTAATCCTTCAAATTTAATTCGCCTGTATGGCAGGACATCCTCTTTTGCCATAGGAACCATACGTCCGCGATGAGTAAAGCCACAGCTTCCCCAACTTTTTGCGGTTAGAGAACTGTCTTCAAGATAAACCTCCCTGTTTACAAGTTCCTTATTAAATATTTCAAAAAATTCGGACCAAGTGTCGAAATTTTCCAATTTTTTATGATGCTTATTCCAATATTTAAAATATGATTTGTTGTCTAGTGACGGATTTATAAAATCACGAGGGAAAAAGTCTAAAATTTCCAAGTCTTCCAATGAATGTCCTCTATATACCGTAATACTGGAAGGTAGTTCAGCGGCAACTATTGCACCCGGATTTGATTTCAATTTCTCATCAACAATTTCCAGACATTCAAAATAATTATGTATAGGCAGCGTATCTATACAAATACAATTCTTTTTTACGTACTCGCGCAGCTTTGTAAAATCTTCACGCATAACATCAAAATCAACATCATCATCCCAAGGAATAAATCCCTCATGTCTGTATGCGCCTAATAATGTTCCACCGGTAAGCATAGGGTGTATGCCCGCAGCTTCTAAACCGGGAACAAAATCTTTTATAAATTCGACCAACTTTAGTTGATGTGCGCGCAATTTTCCGTCAATTGGCGGAAGTGTTTTTGGGTCAATTTTTCCCAGGGCTTCACGCAAAGCTTGTTCATCTTTTTTATAATATACTCTCGGGAACTTTGGAATCGTCAAAATTCGTTCTTTTGTTTCCTCATCTATATCCACATCTGTTAATTTTGAGATAAAATTTAGGGTATTTCTAAGAAGTCTATACTGAGAACTTAAATTTTCCCCTCTTAATGTGTCCAATAACTTTTGCACAAATACTATACGCATGTTCCCTCATCCTTGTTACTGAAACATAATATGCGGAAATATAACACAAATCTGCACTAATATATTAAACTTATACATTCATACAACAATCATTTTCCACACAAATATGTGCCAGAAACTTTCTAATTTTACTAATCTTAATTCCTATTAATCCTAATTCCTACTATATTTATTTCATAAAATTATAAACATGTCAATTTATGCTTATAATAAAGTAACATAAAACATCAATGTATTTACGTTATACTTTTTTATGTTAAAATAACTCCAAGGGGAATTAAGTGACAAAAGTAAGTGTTATTATACCTGTTTATAATGTAGAAAAATATTTAAGAGAATGTTTGGATTCTGTAATTAACCAAACGCTGTCTGATATTGAAATTATTTGTGTAAACGACGGTTCAACAGATAACTCTTTGGCTATATTGGAAGAATATGCCCAAAAAGATACCAGAATAAAAATTATTAGTAAGCGAAATGAGGGCGCGGGAAAAGCCAGACAAGCAGCCATTAAAAAAGCTTCAGGGGAATATTTAGCATTTTTAGATGGAGATGATTATTATAAATCAGATTTTGTCGAAAAAATGTATGCAAGTGCAAAAAAAATAATTCCGATATTACAATTTGCAATATTAGCAAATATAACATTAAGACAAACGTATATACAGATATTTCAAAATCTGTTTCAATGCAAAACATTCCGGCATTTGAACCATTTTGTGCCGGCGATATGCCTGATTATATTTTTACATCGTTTCAGAATTGGAATTGGAATAAAATATATAAAAGAAGTTTTATAGAGGCTGAAAATATACATTTTCAAGCTTTGCACAGAACAAATGATTTATACTTTACTTGTTGTGCATTAGTAATGGCAAAACGTATATCTACAGTAAAAGAGCCTTTAGTAGTTTATAGAATCGGCATGACAGATAATTCGCAGTCGACAAACCATTTATATCCGTTTGATTTTTATAAAGCATTTAAAGCCTTACGATTATTTTTAAAGAAAAAACATGTCTATAATTTTTATAAACAAAGTTACGTTAACTGGGCATTGGCTGGGTGTATACATAATATAAACTCTATAAATGAATATAAAACTATTCAACAAAGCCTTATAAAATTAGTTGTAACGAAGGGCATGAAAGATTTGGACTTGGAATCAACTTCAGAGGTAGTACCTCAACACCCTCGAAAATTTATTCATTTTGAAAAAATAAAGACAACGTATTATAATACAAAAACAAAAATTATTAGAAGCAGAATTGATTATATAAAAAATATAATACACAATATTTTTTCGGTTAAAAATAAATTTTATAATGGGGAAAAAACTAAAATTGTAACCGTTTTTGGTATAAAAATAAAAATTAAAAAATTTAGAACTTGAAGATAAATTTAATCAATTGCTATAAAGGATGAATTTGATAGTTATTTTTATAAAGGTTAGTATAGGAATTTAGAATATGAAAATCACAGTAATAGGAACAGGATATGTAGGCTTGGTTGCCGGTGCCGCATTAGCAGATATGGGTAATAACGTAATCTGTATCGATAACAATATAGAAAAATTAAAACAACTTGAGCAAGGTATAATTCCTATCTATGAGCCGGGGTTAGAGGAACTGGTTAAATCAAACTTTGCAGAAGACAGATTAAAATTTTCTTCGGATATAGATAATGCGGTAAAAGTTTCTGAAGTGTGTTTTATAGCGGTAGGCACACCTCAAAATGAAGATGGTTCTGCCGATTTGCAATATGTTTTAGGAGTTGCGGAGCAAATCGGTAAAGCTATGAACGGCTATAAAGTAATTGTTGATAAATCTACCGTCCCTGTCGGAACTGCGGAGAAAGTTGCAGAAATTATTAAAAAATATACATCACACCCCTTTGATGTTGTTTCAAATCCTGAATTTTTAAAACAAGGTAACGCAGTGAATGATTTTTTATCTCCCGACAGAGTAGTTATCGGTTCAAACTCTGAAAAAGCAACAAAGATTATGCAGGAAATTTATTCACCATTTTTTAGAACAGGCAATCGAGTCATTGTAATGGATGTTAAATCGGCAGAGATGACAAAATATGCAGCGAATTCATTCCTTGCAACAAAAATTTCGTTCATGAATGAAATTGCAAACTTATGCGAAAAAGTCGGAGCTGATGCAGAGATGGTTAGAGTCGGAGTTTCTACCGATTCAAGAATCGGCAACAAATATTTATTCCCCGGTTTAGGATATGGAGGAAGTTGTTTCCCAAAAGATGTGAAAGCTTTGATTAAAACCGCTTCTGATTACGGAGTTGATATGAGGATTATCAAATCAGCTGATGATGTAAATAAGAAACAAAGAAATCTTTTTATCGAAAAAATAAAGTATAAATACGGCTCTGATTTATCGGGGAAAACTTTTGGCGTTTGGGGATTGGCATTTAAGCCAAAAACTGACGATATACGCGAAGCTCCAGCAATTACTATAATAAATGAATTATTAAAAATGGGGGCAAAAGTAAGGACTTATGACCCAAAAGCTATGAATAACTCTAAAGGAATTTTTGGAGAAAAAATCAAATATTCAAAATCAGCTTATGAAGCATTAGAGGGCGCTGATGCGTTGCTTTTATTGACCGAATGGAACGAATTTCGCCGTCCTGATTTTGAAAGAATAAAAAGTTTATTAAAAGCTCCTATAATATTTGACGGAAGAAATCAGTATAATCCGGAAAGACTAAAACAAAGCGGATTTGAATATATATGTGTAGGGAAATAGAATATACAAATCAGGCATTGACATAACAAGGGTTTTGCTATTATCAGGATAAAAGATATATAATTTGACTTATAAAATCCAATTTATTTATAAACAAATAGCAAAAATTTTTTTTATGTGTTTTATAACGCTTTATAGTATGAGTTATATAAAGGATTGAAAGTATGCAAATTAGAAGTATTGGAAATGATTACAGCAATAGAACCAATTCTATTGCGTTTAAACAAATTTTAAGAAATGATATTCCTGCAAAAGCACTTAAGGGTAATAAATATATATTGCTAATTTCAGGCCCTTCCGGAGTTGGCAAAGATACTATTATGAATAAGTTAAGTGATAAATTTAGTCATGTAGTAACCCATACAACTCGCCCAATGCGCGAAGGTGAAGTCAATGGTTTTAGTTATTTCTTTACAAGCACAAAGGAATTTTTAGAAGGAATAAAAAATAATGAGTTTGTAGAGTACGTAAAAATATTTGCGGACAGATTCTACGGGACAAAGCGACAAACAGTTGAAAAAGCTTTAGAAGGTAACAAACCGGTATTATTAATACTTGATGTTGATGGCGCAAAAAATGTTAAAAAGTATTATAAAGATGATCCGAAAGTAAATGTTATAAGCGTATTTTTCAGACCTCCGTCTATAGAAGATTTAAAACAGAGATTATTGAATCGAGGTACAGAAACTTTAGAAGCAATCACAGAAAGAGTAGGCAGGGCCAAATATGAAATAGATAATGCAAAGTATTATGATGCAGAAATTCAGGTTAATAATGTACAAGAATCTGTAAATGATATGAAGCAATTACTTCACCTGGACTAATTTTTTATAATTTAAATTAAAAAAACAAGTAGTGTACATTATAATGCACAAATCAAAACATTACATAATTATTTAGCCTGCAGAACTATGTAGGGTCGACTTCAGTCTGGCGAATACATTAAATTTGTTGACTAAAGTCAACACTACTGTAAA
>OMVC01000204.1 GCA_900314375.1 uncultured bacterium | reverse complement strand
AGAACCAAAGAATCATCCCAAATTAAATATAGGAAAATAAAGCTTGAACGTAATGTTTTAAAAGGAACAATAACCGGAGATGCTTATGTTGAAGTTGATTTAACCTGCGAAAATGGGCAACACAATGACAAATATTAAGGACATCTGAATATAAAAATTAGCCAAACATGTGCTTGCAATTTTTTGTAACTTAGTGTAACATAATGTTATAAAAGTATAGAAAAAGAAATATTTTGTAATACTTTTTAATTTTTGGTAATACAGATTTAAAGTAAGGTAAGGAATAGGCTATGTCAGAAAATATGGAAATGTCTAATGAAGGAGATAATCGCCAACGTATTCTTTTGGCAGATGATGAATCGAGTATCAGAAGAATATTGGAAACTCGTTTAAAAATGGCAGGATATGATGTTTATACTGCACAAGACGGCGAGGAAGCGGTATCTTCATTTAATAAATATAATCCTGATTTGGTTGTATTAGACGTAATGATGCCGAAGATGGATGGTTATGGTGTAACAAGAGAGATAAGAAGGACTTCTGATGTTCCTATTATAATCTTGACAGCGTTGGGTGATGTTTCAGAAAGAATAACAGGGTTAGAATTAGGTGCAGATGATTATGTAATCAAACCTTTTTCACCAAAAGAATTAGAAGCTCGTGTAAAGGCTGTTTTGAGAAGAACAAATAACAGAGAAATGACCACAGCTTCAGGAAAAGTAACCAAGAATGTCATCACAACCGGAAATATAAAGATAGACACAGCACGTCGTCAGGTATACAGAAAGAATGAACGAATTCGTTTAACAGGCATGGAATTCAGCTTGTTAGAATTATTGGTAAATAATTCCGGTCAAGCATTTTCGAGAAACGAAATATTGCAGCATGTATGGGCGTATCCGCCTGATCACAGAATAGACACAAGGGTTGTAGATGTACATATTTCGAGATTACGTTCAAAATTGGAAACAGACCCTGCCAATCCGGAGTTAATATTAACTGCTCGCGGAATCGGGTATATGTTCCAGAGAATAAATTAAGGGATAAAATCATATAAATAAAAAATGCCGTTGGTCTTGACCGACGGTATTTTTTTGTTATGATAAGTAAGTAAACAAGATATGGCGTCTGTCGTCAAGCGGTTAAGACCTCGGATTGTGGTTCCGATATGCGTGGGTTCGAATCCCACCAGACGCCCCACTAAAAAGCAGATAACTTTTGTTATCTGCTTTTTAGAATGTGAGATGTTGTGGAGTTTTTGAGAACCTAACAGACCGGCAGGTCTGTCTGTGGTTCGAGCGCAAGCCGAGCAAAGGCTGAAGCCGGCGGCGAAATCGCCAAGCGGTCGGCTAGACAAATGAGCCGACGCGGAAGCCGTCTAATGCGAGGCGCAGCAAGACAATCCCACCAGACGCCCCATAAAAGAGATGATGACTTTTGTTATCATCTTTTTTATTTGAGTGTGTGAGGACGAGAAGTCACTTTTTGTGGGTTCGGCGGATTTTGACAAGGCTGGAGTGAAGCGTTAGCGAAATGGAACGCCGTTTCAGTGAGGAAACTGTAATGAGTGGCTATTTCTCGTAAGAAAAATTAAACGAATGAAAGTTTACGAACTGCCAAAAATCCAAGACAAGCCTCTTAGTTTATTTATTGGCAGACTGAAGTCTACTCTTACTTACTCTTTATATAAATCAACCAATTCAACATCCCGTTTTATTACTTTTCCGCAAAACTCACCCACCTGATTAAAAGGACAAGAATATTGCAGGTATTCATCTTTAATTGAAGAAAACATTGCTAATTCGCTTATATAATTTGCCAATTCAGGATAATCATCTCTTGTATCTGCATTTTTACAAAAATCTTTATACTTTTTACAAAATGAGTGTAACTTTTGAATTGCCTTTGTTTCGTTATCATATTCTTCACTAAATGCAGTTTCATAAATATAGGAAAAATAAGGTAAAACATATTCGGGTAAACGATATTCATACTCCTTATGCCAAAATGGAGATAAAGGATTTGCCGCATACGAACGGATTATACATTTATTATCCTTATCCATCCCTACAATTTTAACTTTTTCTTTTGATGTAGGAGTAATTAAGAATATATTATGTGTCCAAGAAGAATTGTATTTTACCGGTGTTTCATATTTTTGGCACTGTGCCAGTTTTTGCGCAAATGTTAAGTCAATAGAATGTCCATTAAAAAAATAACTTCTCATTTCTGTAGTTGCATTTCTATTGCATCCTGTACAAAATATAATGATAAATATAATCCCAAATGATAATATTTTATTCATATTTACCCCTATGCAGATTTTAGCTGTATTTTGATTTCATATCCAAGTCCGTCAAGGATTTTGTTTATTGTTGCTATTGTAGGGGCTTTGGTTCTTCCATGTAGCAAATCCACAAGACTTGTTCTTTGCATTCCAATTGACTCTGCGAACTGCTTTACAGAAGTTCTAGCCTTTATAACTTGTTCTAGTGAACGAAAAAATTCAGTATAATCACCGTCTTCTGAAAATTCCAAAAGACTGTCACGCAAATATATATTTTGATTTTCTTGGTCTTGCAACCATTCGTTTACAAAGTCATTGTGTTTAATTGTCATTGTTTTTACTCCTTGTTAGGTATTCTTCTAAATATTTATCTGCTTGTTTAATGGTTCGTTTTTGGTCTGATTTATCACCACCAGCAACAATCAGTATAATTACATTATCAAGTTCTTTAAAATAAATTCTATAACCTTTTCCAAAGTCTAGTCGCAATTCACTTAATTTGCTGTTGGTTAGTCGTTTGCAATCTCCATACAAGCCATCTTCAAGTCGGTTTACTCTTTTGATAACTTTTGACTGGTATTCTCTTGAAAGAGTTTTAAACCACTCAATATACGGACATTTGCCGTCAATAGTTGTGTAGTATTCAATTTCTTTGACCATTGTATTAATAGTGTATCAAATTTACGACATGATGTCAAGAGAAAAGATATAAAAATTTATGAATCAAGTGCGTAGGCTGGGTGAAACCCAACAAAAACAGAGTCTTTCAAGTTTTTTACCATAACAATTATCAAAGTTTTTGTTCTTTCTTCTCAAACCGATTGTTGATTTACATAGGGTTTGGTTTTAAACTAGCCAATAAAATTTAGAGGGTGCGTCAAAACTACGCATCCTACTACTTTAACGGATTAAGTTTTTTGCATTTGTGCATATAACTCCTCAAGCCAGTAGGGTGCAATTATTTGCACCAAAATAATTCTCAAAATCACTGTTCTTTCTTCTCAAACCGACTGTTCTTATACAGCGTAGTTTAACTCTTCCTGCGCACTAATTACTAATAGCTTTCTTTAATGCAGACAAAATCAATCTGGCCTGTAAGTCAGTTGGATTATTGTTAATGTGATTTTCTATATCTGATATTACAGCCTTAAGCTTTTCTTTTCGCACAACGCTACTATCAGGTTTGGGATCCTGTTTCTTTACATATTTAAGTTTGTCAGTTGTTTTTGCTATTTTTGAAGATATTTTGCTCCGCAGGGTTCCAAGTTGCCCTTGTTTAGCAATAAACTCAACTATACTCATGGTTAGTTCCTTTCTATATATAAGTACACTATTATTTCCTCTACTTGTATATATAAAGTCATTTTCATATTAGAAATTGTCTAATTGCAAAAAAACGAATCTGAATTGTTACAATTTACAAGAAATTCTATAACTTGTTCAATAGTTTGTGAAGAGCGTTTATACGCACCTATAATACACAAGTATTTTGAAACCTTTTTGTCGTTCTTCTATATTATAAAATCAACAATGGAATCAGGAATTGCGGGATATTTTTTTATTTGCAGCTGCGTATTCATTATCTTGTAATATGCGGGAATATCTTCAGGATCAAAGATAATTGTTTCGGTAGTTTTCTTTTTATCATTGTTCTGCACGGTAACACTCATAAATATATCATCAGTTTTAGCTGCAGGTATTATTGTAACAATATCATTATTTTCATTATTTTGCAGAATATGCAACTCATCCAAAACCGGTTTAGATGTCAAAAACTCGCGCTGTTTGTTACTTGCGCCTGCATAAGCTGAAATATACACTTTTGAAGCAAATGTTGGGGAATTGTTTATTTTATTAATCATTTTCTACTCCTTTAATCTAAATAAAGCATAAAAATACTATTTTTACCAGATTTAGATAAGATTTTTCTATATGCGGCATTTTTAATCTTTTAATCCAGGATCAGAATATGAACCTGTTACAAGTTTGTTGAATTTATATTGCGCTTTCGGGAGGGCTACCGCTAATAAAGCGCTGCTTATAATAACATTCAATATAATATTACCGCCTTTTACGAATTTTGCTTTTTTGGCAAACCTATCAATATTTTTGGATTTTTGTGCAGATTTTATAAAGCTTTCAAATTCGTTTTTAAAATTTGCCAAATCATTAATATCAACATATTGCAACGGATTTCTTACACCATTTTCCAAATAATCTATTTTTCCGCTTGATTGGGCTAATTTACAAAACAAGCTATCTTGCTTTGAATCAATAAATTCAAACAAATCTTTTGCGCTGTTCGATTTTGGGAGTTCTATTTTGTTATCCTTTATCACTTGAATAAATTCCTTGTTCTCCATAATTAAAGGGTCTAAATTTACATTTATATTAAATAATTTATTTGCTGTTTTATCCAAAAATTTTGCTATATAGGCAGGAGCAACAAAGTTTAAAAACATTGACCCAAGCATCCTGAATGCGTTTACAGCTCCTTCATCTTTGTTTCTTGAAGTTGTAACACGCCCAACAGTTAAACCGCCGTCTGTTATTGCCATTTTGTCTACCGTTTTTAAATTTGCGATATTAGAAATCCAATTCCCGTTAAAACTTACATCTATATTTTTTCTTTGTCCAAAAGTGGTAATATCAGATTGCGCCGGTTTGAATTTTTCTTGTATTTTTCTTTTGTCTTTTATACTACGAGTTAGAGCAAAATTCAATTTTGGCAGAACAAATCCCATCAATGCTATAGGAATAAGCGTTGCGGCACAGAATTTACCGGCAATTAATTTTTCATAGATTTTTTTATTATTTTTTATTTTTTCCAATTCTTTGACAGCTTCAGGCGCAGAATTTTTAAATTTAGATATATTTTTTTCTACCCCTTGAAATTTATCTTCTTTAAAAAGTTTTATATTAAATTTTGGGTTAAACCCTCTTTTTTTGATGAATTTATCTGCAAAATATTCAACCAAAGGAATACCACCAAGCCAAACCGCAGATGTTGCATATTCATCAATAAATTTTTCTCTCGTGGCATCATTTGCCTTTTGCTTTGATTCCTTCTGATTTTCTTTGCGTGTGATGTATATTTTTGACGGTACTTCAATGCCGCAATCTCTTAACAGTAGGGGGTAAATACTTCTGTTGTTGCCTATTGCCGAAATTATGCTTGTTATTGTCATTATTATTTCCTTTCAATTCACTAAAAAACAACTTCTTCGCTTTATCCTGAAGAAGTTGTTTTTTATAAGAATTGAAATTATATTTTTACAAGCGCATCACCAATTCTTACAACCCCTTCAGGTTGATATGATGGATTTGATGATGTTTTTGTAAATTGATTGTCATAATAAATATTCCTTCTTAATATTATATTTGTAATTGGTATAATGTCAAGTGTTATTGCTGCTATGCTATATAAACATGTTTTTTGTTGATAGATTTATTAAATGCCCAATACAAAAATTTTGCTGTTTTATAACGATTCTTTAAGTTTTAATATTTTTTCATCATCATTTACAAAAAACAAAATAGTTTTTTCTTTTGATGTCTCGCCTTTTACAATAGAAATTGATGTCTTTGGAATTTTAAAGGTTTTGGACAAAAATTCGATTAAAGCTTTGTTTGCTTTGCCGTCAACAGGTTGCGCAGTAATTTTTATTTTTACTTCCGTATCAGTTTTGATAATTTCGTTTTTCTTTGCATTAGGAGATATTTTTATTGTTGCAAGTATTCCGTTATCTGTTTCTTTTATCATTTTTATCCTAAATATTTTTGCAAAGTTTCTTTATCAAAAACTTCAATACTATTCTGAGAATGTATAAATATCATCATTGTTATAATTGATTTTAAAGTATCAAAGTCCGAAAATGACATTTTTTGACGTAAATCGTCCATATTATTTGCCAAAAATTCCATTACAACAGTCTTATCAGAATAAACCAGACTTGAAAAATAATCAAAAGAAGCTTTTGACTTGATGCCTTCTAAATATATAATATCGGGATTTTGAAACTCTATAAATCGCGTAGCTTTATCCATATTAAATCCGACATTTTCATTAAATTCACACTGATTAACCCCTCGTAATTCATATTTAGCAATACTTTCCAACGTCATAATATTTTTAGAGCCCGTTTTTGCGGCCTCTTGAAGCAGTGAGTATATTACATGAGTTTTACCGCACAATGAAGAACCGCAAACAAGAATAATCCCGGGTTGCTCTAAAGTTTGTCTGACATGCGACAAATCAGATTTTGAGGTAATGATTTTATCTAATGTCTTCGGGGGTTTGTATATTTTCAAGAAAATACGCTCTCCCATAATTGTCGGGAAAGTTGAAACACTCGAAATAACAATTATATTATCAACTTTAAAGCACAATTTGCCCAATTGAGGGACCTCGGAAACAGAAGGATCAAGTTCCGAAAGAGTTTTCAATTTGGCAACAAATGATGAAACTAAAACAGACGGGATAAAACCTTTATTGAAAAGTTCTCCGTTTGTTTTGAAATTGACGCCGAGTCCTTCGTCTTCGCCTTGGAAAATTACTTCATGAATATTTTCAAGAATTGCCTGTTTTAATATTGCGCGAATAATTTTTTGGATATGATTGTCGCTTAAGTCTTCCTTATGAAGTTCTTCCTGCCAATTATACCCGACATTCATCTCTGTTGAAATATTGCCGACTGCGACATCAATTTTGTATGACTCGTCAATTTTCTTTAAAATACTGTCCTCATTTGCTAATACAGGTTCTATTTCACACTCTGCCGTTTCCATAATTTTATCAATCGCAAAAAGGTTGCGAGGATCAGACATAGCAACTGTCAATGTATTTTCAATTTTAAATAACGGGACAATTTTATATCTGTGCGCATCGGAATAATTTATATACTTTAAACACTTCTCATCCAACTGGTAATCTTCGAGATTGACAAATGGGGTATGCAATTTAGATTCCAAAAATTTTATAAGTTGCTGCTCAGTTAAAAAACCCGAATCAATCAGAGCCTGCCCAATATTTATATTTCTGGCATCGGCAATTTCTTGTGCCTGTTCTACTACTTCATATTGAACGAGCCCTTCTCTGACTAAATCATATTTTAAGGTTTCAAGAGTTTTATTTGTTAATGCTGTCATTATTTTACATTCGCTTTTTCTAAATATTTATTCACAATTTCCAAAACCTCATCTAAATCAAAAGGCTTTGTAATATATTCATCAGCACCCGTTTCTTCTCCGATAAGTTTATCTTCTTCTTGGGAACGTGCTGTTATCATTAGTATCGGTATATCTTTATACTTACTGTCGAACTTTAGCAAACGACTTATTTTGTAACCGTTTATTCGCGGCATCATTACATCTAAAATGAGTAAATCAGGCATTAATTCTCTTGCCATATTTAATCCGTCTTCTCCGTTATATGCGCAATAGCAAGTATAATCGTTGCCTTCTAATACAAATTTCAGGCTTTCCACAATATCCTGTTCGTCATCTACAATAAGAATTTTTTTCATAACATCCCCTAATTAAAATTTATAATTACAATATATCATATATAAAGACCTTATGGCAAGTTTGGTTAAGCTTTTTAAATAATATTCATATATTAAAATTTGTGATATACTCATTTTATGAGAGCAATAAAATTCATTATCGGACTTGTAATATTTTCGGGGATATTAATCTCAAGCGCAATAGCATTTTACCTTAAAGGTTTGTCATATATTGCATCACACCCGAAAGCTCTGCATAAAGTTGAAAAACTTGCATCTGATATTTTAGATGCAAATTTATCAATCAAAAACCCGTATCTCAAAACAGAATGGTCTTCTGATATATACTTTAGCGCAGATAATGTATCCTTGGACAAAGGTACAAAAAACTTACTTAACGTAAAAAATATAGATACTAAAATTTCGCTAAAACACATATTAAAAAAACAAATTATTTTAAACAAAATCACAACCGACTACGCTTATGCAAATATCAGTGAAATACTTGCACTCCCGCCTTTTAAAGATACAAAAAAGGACAAAGACGGCATTGCTTTTGATATTTTTCAAGCTAAAGCCTTTATTAAAAATTCGGATTTCTTCTATCAAATAGATAAAGAAAATTCAGTAAAAATAAATGCAAAAAATTTAACAATATCTGACAATCCTGATAAAAAGTATTTAAGCTATGATATTACGGCAAAGCTTATTCGTGACAATCATTTTCTAAATATACGCGCAAAAGAAACAGGCGAGAATACAATATTTGAGAACAAAGAAAAACTTATTATAAAAAATTCCAACGTAAAAGTTGAAAATACAAATATTCTTTTCAACGGGGATATTGATATTAAAAATTACAATTTGAACTTTAAAGGGAACAAGTTTTCCGTTCCTGCAACACTTGATATTTTAAATTCACAAATCGTAGCAAACAATATTTCTGATTATTTGGCGTATTTTAAAGATATTGACGGGAATTACGATTTTGATGTTGATATAAAAAATGAAAAGATTAACGGGAAAGTAAAATTAAACGCATTAGCCTTTAAACTTATTCCGCTTGAAAATTTGCCCATATTATTGAATAACGGCAACATTACTTTTGATAATTCAAAGGTAACTTTGAAAAATTTCAAAGGGTATTATAACAATAAACCTGCAAATGCCATGGATTTTGAAGGGACAATAGATGATTATCTAAAAACCGTTGATACCAATTTAGTAGGTAACGCTATTGTAACAAATGATTTTGCCCAAAATTATCTGTCAAAAATCTTATCATATCCTATGCAAATAAAAGGACAGGCTGACACAAGAGTTATACTGAAATCAAAAAATAACAAAATTGATTTGTTATGGTTGTACAAATTTGAGAAAGGAAACGGCTTTATCGTAGACGGAGAAGAAACCTTTATGAATAATACAGGAGTAAGGGTTTTAGCTTCCAAAATACATTTTGAAAATATGCTTATGGCATTAAAATCCATAAACTATTATATTGAACCCCGAAACGGCGACAAACGCGACAGAACCCCAATTTTAAGCATGAACGGAAATATCGATTTTTCAGGTGGAAAACAAACAGTAAAAGACTTGGGTATAACTCTCACCAAACCAATGCCAAGCGGATTTTTGAACATGTTATTAAAACAGAATTTATTCCGCAAAGGAACTTTTACAGGCAATATGCGCGTTATATATACCCCGCAGACACCTTTATTGGAAGGGGCATTACAAGCAAATGAAGTAGGTATTCCGAGCCAAAGATTATTTATAAAACAGGGTGAATTTAGCGCAAAAGACGGATTGATGCATATTAAATCAAACGGATATTACAGACGTTCAACTTATGACGTTGACGCAACCGTCGAAAACCATGTAAAACTGCCTATTGTGGTAAGAGATGCTAATTTAACAGTTGATAATGTCGATGTAGAAAAATATCTTCAAGCCTTCAAGAATCAACAAGTTGGTGAAACATCACAACAAGACATAAATACGGCAATATCACAATCTGTAAATAAAGAAATATCAGAAGATGACGAAACCACCCAAACTTTTGATTTGGCAAATCTTCGTGTCGAAAAAGCAACAGTAAAGATAAAAAAAGGATTTTACAAAAACATTCATTTTGCTGATGTCATTGGTACAATGAATTTGAACAAAGACAGCGTCCTGACACTGAATTCAAACCGCTTTGATGTAGCCGAAGGCAAAGCGGAAGCAAAAATTAATTGCGATTTAAAAAATCACAAATATAATATGATTTTAGCGTTGATAAAAGTAAATGCTGATTTAATAGCATCTGAACTTGTTAACCTTCCGCAAGAAATTAAAGGAAAAGCAAACGGTATAATAGATATAAACACAGACAAAACATTAAAATTGAACGGAACAATAAAATTTGTCATAAACGACGGAGTTATCGCAAAAATCGGACTTGTCGAATACGCAATGAAAATTGCCGCACTATTTAGAAACCCGATTGTTATGGTAACACCATCTGTTGTTTCTGATTTGGTTGATGTCCCTGAAGGTAAATTCGACCGTATAAACGGCTCACTGACCTTAGAGCGCAACGTAATCAGGAAAATGGTTATAAAATCAGTATCTCCTCAATTAAGTACATATATTGTCGGCAGATACAATCTTGACAATCAAGACGCTATATTGAGAGTTTACACAATGTTCTCAAATCGCCGCAAAGGCGCATACGGGTTTTTGAGAAGTTTATCACTTAATACTTTAGCAAACAGAATCCCACTGTCAAGCAGAAATGCAAGCAACTATTACGCTTCGGAAATTGCCGAATTGCCAAAGATTGAAGCAAACGAAAAAGATACCCAGATATTTTTGACAAAAGTAGATGGCGATATTGTTCAAAACAATTTCATATCATCACTTCATAAAATAAAATAAATTAAAAAATACTCATGTTTCCATGAAACTTGCTGATTTCTCTCAAATATTGGATTAAACCCTTGTAGCCGTTGTATATTTCATTAGATATATCAGCATAGCTGCTGCCTTCCAAAAATTTCAATTCTCTTACTCTAATTGCCATAATTTCATCAGCATCAGATACAAGTTGTTTATCATCAGAAACTGCCCATTTTTGCAAAAGAGCCAATTCATTACACATTTGCTGCATTGTTGTATATTCCAAAGTATTAAAATCGTATTTTTCCAACAATGTTTTATCTACATTAGAAATACGTCCGGTATTCATTTGAAAATTAAATATTTTTTTAATTATCATATAATTATCTGCAATTCTTTTATGCGAATACGGTACATTATTTTGAGCAACCAAAGCTTTAACAGAACGAGTTGTAAAAGATTGACTCTCATTTGAAAATGTACTTTTTTCCGTTAAATCAAAATTCGCTTTATTCTCTATAATATTTCCGGACATGTTCCCTCCACATTCTATATAAATAGTAAAATAACATTGCAAATTTGTCATGTCATTTTGTCAATTATTTTACATTTATTAAACATAATTTAAATTTTAAATTTTTTATGTTGCACACTTGGACAATATGCCTTAACATTTTTAAAAAAAGGCTTTATTTTTTACTGTCCTTACGTTAGAATATCGGTATGGTTACAGAAGAAAAATTATATTCAGATGTACCTCCTACGAAATTAAGGGGCAAAGAGGAAAAATTCAAACCGGCAAAAACGAGTCGTTTTTGGCTTACTATTGCCAGTTTGGCATTTTTTAATATGGTTCAGAACCGTTTTTACGCAATGCGTTATAATGGGATAGAAAATTATTTGGAACGCGACAAAAATGCACCTACAATTATTTTTGCGCCTCATTGCAACTGGTGGGACGGTTCGGTTTTGTATAATATTTGCCACAGAATTTGCCATAAAGAAATCCGCTTGATGGTAGAAGAGTTAAACAGATTCCCGTTATTAAGACGCGGAGGCGCGTATTCTGTTAATAAAAAATCTCCTCAATCAGCTATGAAAGCTTTAAAATATTCTGTTGATTTGTTAAAGGATTTGAGAAATATTTTGTGTATATTCCCCCAAGGGATTATTCGTCCGCCTCACTACAGACCGATTGAATTTCAAACGGGGCTTGCTTATATTGCACAAAATGCCGTAAAAAAATACGGAAAAATCAATTTAATACCTTTATCTTTGGATTACTGTTTCTTGAGAGATAACAGACCTGAAGTTATTGTTGATTTTGGAAAACGTATTGAACTTTCTGATCCAAATATTGATAGACATGAATATACCAAATTCCTGGAACAAGCTCTAACACAAACTTGCGATGAACAATTTCATAATATTTCAACAGGCAAGGTTGAAGATTATAAAATTTTATTCAAGCAACATCTAAAATGGTACAGACGCATTGAACAAAGATTAAAAAGTATAGATTTACCGGAAGTTTCAGATATGTAGAATTATGAAAATTGCATTAAGACCCCATCATTTTTTATGTATAAAAGGATATAAAGGACAAAATTACGACCAAGCTCAAACAGCTAACTGGCAGCATACAGCAGAGTTGCTGAAACAAAATCCTAAAGCAGACGTTTTTATAATGAGCGGTAAGGATGATTTGTGTACTTCGTGTCCAGGCAGTACAGGCTCCCATAAGATTTTTTGCAGAGAAAATATTGTCAACAGTTTAGATAATAAAGTTGCGGCACTACTGGGGCTGAAAATAGGAAGCACCTATAAATATCAAGAAATCCTTGAAAAATTAAACGAAATTATGTCCGCACAAAAACATAAGGAACTCTGCGAAGAATGTGCATGGTGGAACAAAGGACTTTGTAAAGACAGTTTTGAAAAACGAAATTAAGGAAGCATATTGATAAAATCTTTATGCAGTTTTACGTTATGCACCCTTATATAATCAATATTTTCATTTATAAGTATGCTATTTAAGGCCAGTGTGTATATATCCTTGTCTTCATTTGTTTTTTCTTGCATACCAAGTAAACTTTTACGAGATACCCCAAGCATTATCGGACATCCAAAAGTTTTGAATTCCTGCCAACGTTGTATTAATTCGAAATTATCTTCTCTGTTTTTCCCAAATCCAATGCCCAAATCTATAATTATATTTTCTTTTTTTATTCCCTTTGATAGTGCATAATCAATTTTTGATTTCAAGTTCTTAAATATTTCGTCAGTTAAATTTTCATAATGAGGATTATCCTGCATATTTTCAGGAGTCCCTTTACTATGCTGAATAATGACTTTTATTTCAGGATTTTGTGCAACAATTTTTGCCATTTCAAAATCATATTCAAAACCGGAAACGTCATTTATAATATTTGCACCCGAATTTATACATTCTTTAGCGACTTTTGCGCTGCGGGTATCAATACTTATCGGAATATTTATATTATTTTCTTTTATATATTTTAATATAGGAATAAGTTTTGATAATTGTTCGTCACAGTCAACAGCTTTTGAATATGGTTTTGTGGATTCTGCGCCGATATCAATAATATCTGCACCGTCTTCTAATAATTTGTGTAAATGTTTTATTGAATCATCATAATTATAAAATTCACCGCCATCAGAAAACGAATTTGTTGTAACGTTTAAAATTCCCACAATTTTTGTTTTATTTTTTTGCATTTCTTGGGTAATTTTTTGAAGCTTCTTCCCTAATTCTTTTAAACCGAACGGCTGAAGTTGAAGCTTTTGAGCAATTTTTTGCAATTGCGTAATACTTCCACCCAAAATACAATCAGATAGGTTTATTTTTCCTGTAATTACTTCTCTATGAGTTCCGCAATCAGCACCAACAGAAAGCGCCGTTTGTTTTAAAATATTCGCTTGAGCGCAAGTTAAATCATAAATTTTATAGTTTTTATAATAAAATTTTGATTTAGCTTTGGGTGCATAGTTACAATCAAAACCAATCTTAATTAGTTCGTCTTCTATATTTGTATTAACTAGTTCTTTTAATAAAAAATCGTGCATAAACTAAAGTTAGCACGATTTTTATTATTTTTCAATTTTTATTTGTATCTATGCATTTCTGTCAATTCTGCGGTGCAAATCATTTAATGCTAATCTGCCGTTATCTACTGCTTTTTGCACTCCTGAAACAAGTACGAAAAATGCCATCGTTGCACCAAAAACACCTGTTGCAGCTTTCGCAACCGGACTTTTTACGATAGGACCGATAAATTTCCATTCTTTATATTTTGAAATTCTTGCCATAGCATCTGCACTGAATATTTTTATATCGCGGAAAAATTTATTCCATAAACCCGTAACTTCTGCAGAATTTTTTTCAAGCGTTTTAGCTGTTTTTGTTGTTGTCCCCAAAAATCCTTTAAATCTAGCGTATACACCTTGTTTTGATGCATAAGTTGTAGCTTGCGCAGTTACACCGGCGGCACCAACACCTGTTGCAACATTTTGAGTCGTTTCGCGGCGTTTTTGTTGTTCCGGTGTTAATCTTTGATATTCAGGTATTGCATTAAAACCAACAGGCATTATTCTTCATCCCCTTCTTCAATTTCTACAGGATTTTCTTCTCTTGCTGTTGCATAAGCTCCTGCAAGTCCAGAACCACCTCCAAGAACACCGGCAGTAGTTTTTGAAGCTTTATCAAAGGTTACACCCTTTATAGCTTTTACTATGGTATTCACAAAATCTATAACTACTTGTGCTGATTTTTTGGTAAAATCAACAATTACTTTTCCGTATTTTGAATTTGCAAGTTTATCATACAAGTTTGCAACTTTATTACCAAATTTATTATCTGTTAGCTTTTTAAAACCTTTACCAATCAATTCACCAAAGTTTTTCATCGCTTTTATAAAACCTTCGCCTATCGGTTTTGCAGCAGACGCCATATTTTTTGCCATTTTTGAATTAACTGCTTTTTGGCATGATTTTGCGCCGGTCATAACGGCCCAACCTACTGCCAATCCGTCTACAACACCGTTTGTAACTATTCTTGCTAATTTAAACGGTTTTTTCACAGAGTCAGGAATATTGTTATCATTTATTATTCCGTCCAACTCACGTCCTTGTTGTTCAAAATAGGTTCTTTCACGTTCATATGAATCTTTACTGTCATAAACGTTTTTAAATGTCACATTCTTTGAGGTGCTATTTAATGATACCGGTTGAATTGCTAACATATTATGTTCTCCACACTATTGCTATTATATTCTATACCATTAGTAAAATACCTGAAAATTTTTTTTGCTAACCATGTTCACAAAATGTTACATTAATACACATGTATTATTTCACATTATTTCAGGTTTGTAAACCCCTGCAGAGCAAAAATGTTAAAATATTGTATTACATTCTTTATTTTTATTAATTTTCAGCAATTCAGAACCCAGTTTTGTAATAGTACCTGCGCCAAGTCCTATTACAATATCATTTGGTTTTAAATCCTTATATAATTCTTGCGCAACCTGTTCCATACTACCTGCAATATGCCGACACGGAATTTCTGATTTTTCTTTAAATTCATTTACAAAAGCTTGAGCATTAACACCAACAATTTCATCTTCACAAGCTGCATATACATCTGTTACGACAAGTTCATCCACCCCATCAAAGGCCTCCATAAATTCGTTCCATAAATTTTGAAAACGTGAATATCTGTGCGGCTGAAAAACAGCAATTATTCTTTTATCCTTAAAAGATTTTGAGCAAGATAAAGTTGCCTTAATTTCTGTCGGATGGTGCGCATAATCATCATAAATTTCCACGCCGTTAAATTCTCCTACTTTTTCAAAACGTCTTCCCATACCCGTAAAAGTTTCAAAATGCGAATTTACTAAATTCATATCAACACCTGCAATATGCAAGCTTGACCATACAGCAAGAGAGTTATAAACATTATGAACACCTTTTAGTGTAATTTTTAGATTTGTTTGGAACTCATCCTTATAATAAATGTCAAAAGTCGTAAAATCTTGCCCGTAGCTGATATTTCTGGCACAATAATCTGTATTGCCACCGATAGAATAAGTTATAAATTTTGCATTATGCGCCAATTCATGCACAGAAAAATATTTTACAAGTCTTTTTACCCCTTCATTATCCATATTGGCAAGAATTATACCGTTTTCCCTCATATTAGAAATAAATGTTTCAAAGGTTTCCAATATAGATTCCAAACCGTTTTTATAAAAATCCAAATGATCAGGTTCTAAATTGTTTACAACAACCAAATTTGGAGAATATTTAACAATAGTTCCGTCGCTTTCATCAAGTTCAGCTATAAAATATTTTTCATGCCCGCAATTAGCATTAGTATGAATATCAGGAATAATTCCGCCTACAACATAAGACGGCTTTAACCCTGCTTTTTCCAAAACATAAGAGCATAAACCTGAAGTTGTAGTTTTGCCGTGAGTGCCTGAATATCCTATGAAATATTCTTCCCCTCTTGATATTTCTGCTAATAAATCCGAGCGATGCCAAATTGGCAAACCTAAACGTTTTGCTTTTAGTATTTCAGGGTTGTATTCTCTTATTGCGGTACTTGCAACGACAATACAATCATCCGGAACATTATCTTCACTATGCCCGATATAAACTTTAGCGCCTAAATCACGTACACCTTTTACATACTTGCTGTCATTTATATCCGAGCCTGACACTTCATACCCGTTTTGTAACAAGTATTTTGCCAAACCGCTCATACCTACACCGCCTATTGCAATAAAATGATATTTATTCTTCACTTCTTATATCCCTTTATTCTATTCTTAACTAAAGCTATTATAATACTAAAATAATATTTATTATTAAATTTTAAAAATTTTTACATTACCTGTGACTATAGAACCATTCTTGCAAATATGTATTTAAGATGTAATATTTTTATATGTCTATTTTGGTTAACAGTAGTTGGATAAATCCGCAAATTGATTTTTTGTTATGGATTCAAAATATAAGGCTTCATGTTGGAACGGGACTTGATTTGTTCTTTTTAAAAGCGACAATGTTTGGCGAATTTTTCCTATCAACTTTATTAATTTCCGTAATATATTGGTGCATAGATTCTCGTGCAGGTGTTTATTTATTTAGTTTAAATTCAATCAGTCTTATGTTTTCACAACTGTTTAAAATGATGGCTTGTGTTTATCGTCCTTGGATATTGAATGACAAAATAAAACCTGTTGAAGCGGCGATGAGATTTGCAAGCGGATATTCATTTCCAAGCGGTCATTCTGCAATAGCATCTTCTGCATTGGGAGGTACTGCCTTTGTATACAGGAAAAAAATATGGCTGTGCATAACTCTTATTATACTTATTTTATTTGTCGGAATATCAAGAATGTATTTGGGTGTGCATACCCCTCAAGATGTTATCACAGGAATACTAACGGGATTTGTTTTAATTTTCATCATAGATACAATAATAAATTGGTGCGAAAAAGATAAAAACAGATATATTTATTTTCTGATTGGAGCAAATATTTTTGCTCTCGGGTGTTTAACTTTTATTTTGTTAAAACAATACCCGACAGATTATGTAAACGGTAAATTACTTGTAAATCCTCAAAGAGCAATTTATAAATCTATTATTTCTTACGGATGGACAATGGGCTTGCTAAACGGAGTAATGCTATTAAGAAGATTTTTCGACTTTGATGCAAAAAAAGGTTCTATTGCGACAAAATGCATTAGAGGTCTGGGCGGCTTTACATGTCTTGGAATTTATTTATATATTTTGGATGAATTTATTTTCCCAAAAGCACACAACTATATAATCGCTTTTATTATCCCGCTAATCGGAGGATTGTTCATAACTGCGATTTATCCTTATATTGCAACAAAAATTGAACAAAAATTTGCTAAAAAATAAACTATGCAATATAAGAAATTTTATTATCTTTTAATTCTTGTGAAATTCTTGCAGCAGCAGCTTTTTCCTGAGCAGAAGCTATTTGGTATAGCAATTGGTTTTGAGCGTTGCTTATTTCAAATTGGGTGTCCATTTGATTGAGCATTCCCATACTTCCGCCAAAACTCGGCAGCGAACGGCACATATTCATCATTGCCATATTATTCTGCATCATTGCCCACTGTGCATTATGCATTTGAGAAATCGCATTCAATCTTGCCATTAAACTTACTAACATCAATACCTCATAAACTAACTTCTACAAGTGTAGTATAAAATTATTTTTTATTTTTTGCAAGCTTTTTTAAAAAATATTAAAATTTATTAATTTTCAAATAACATTTATTATTTCATTACAAAAAAATCAACTGACAAGAATATACATTCACAATACCGAAAATTTGCTTATATAATATAAACTTTCCGTCAAAATTATTAAAAAAGGAGTTAATATAATGGAATCTGCTATAAAAATACTTTTGGTCGAAGATTATAAGCTTATGCGTGTCGGTTTAAAATCATTATTCGACGACACAAAGGAAATCGAAGTAACATCAGAAGCCCAAAACGGTAAAGATGCAATTGAAAAATATAAAACTTCACATCCGGACGTAACATTAATGGATATAGGTTTGCCTGATATTAGCGGAATAGATGCTGCAAAACAAATTCTTGAAATGGACACTGAAGCAAAAATCATAATGCTTACTTCTCATTTGAGCGAAAAGGAAGTCATTGACTCATTAGAATCAGGTGCTTGTGCTTATGTTATGAAAGACATTAATACAGATATTCTTAAGATGATTATAAAAACCATACAAGACGGGGCAATATGGATTGATCCGCTTGCAGTTCCATTCTTACGCGATAAAAACAGAGCAATAATTCCGCAAAGGCAGATGTCACGCGCTGTTTTCAGGCAGCAGCACGCAG
>OMVC01000095.1 GCA_900314375.1 uncultured bacterium | reverse complement strand
ATTGAAAGTACATAATTGTCGTTAAAGTACTTATTTGCGACCTCTAAAATATCTGTATCTTTTACACTGTTTATAAGCTCTTGGTATTGTGTGTCAAATTCATATCCGACGCCTAAAGCTTCGTATCCGCCGAGAGTCGAGGCTTTATCAAGATTTGTTTCAAGTCCGATTATGTAGTTTCCTATAAGTTTTTCTTTTGCATCTTTTAATTCTTTATCTCCGACGTATTCCGTTTTTAAACGCTTTATTTCTGCAAACAAACCTTCTTTTGCCTGTTCAAGTGTTGACGTTTTAGTCCCGATATATAGCATAAAGCTTCCGCGAAGAGCGTGTGCGCTGTATCCTGAACCTAACTGGTATGCAAGCCCTTGTTTTTCTCTTAAATCTTTAAATAATCGTGAACTCATACCGCTTCCGAGTAAAGAATCTATCACCTGTAATGTGGCAAAATCTTTTTTATTATCCGTTCCCGCAGTTTGCCAGCCTAAAATTATCCATGCAGTTTCGGTCGAAGGCATATTTTGAACAATGGTAGTTGGTGCTGATATTGAAGGAACTTTTGAGTTATATCTGCCGTATTCAAATCCATTGTTACTGTTTTCGTTATTAAAAATATTATTTAATTCATTTATTGTCTTTTCTTTATCGACGTTTCCGTTTATTGATATAACCAGATTTTGCGGTTCAAAAATACGATTATAATAGTTTATGACATCTTCTCTTGTAATATTTGGAATATTTTTTTCTAATATATTTGAGGAAATTGAATAGTTACTGTTCGGGAAAATTAATTCTCTGTATTTTTCCAAAGCTCTTTGTATAGCATTATCCTTATTACTTTTTATTTGGCTTAATTTATCAGCTTTTATTTTTCCCAATTCTATTTCATCGAAATTTGCGTTATTGATTATTTCATCTAATATTGCAAGTGTTTTATCATATTCTTCTTTAGTTGTTAATATTGAAATAGAAAAAGTATCTGCACTAACAGCAGGTGAAATTTTTATACCGTTGTCTTCAAGAAATTGCGACAATTCAATCGGCGAATAATTTTTAGTACCTTTCATCATGCCAAGCGCCGCAATATTTGCAACACCTGAAATGTTTTCGACAAGCTTTCCGCCACGTGCGAAAATACTTATTGCAATAATATCATTAGAAGTGTTTGGGGTATATAATAATGTCGAACCGTTAGACAATTTGTATTCTTGAGTTTGAGAATTTTGGCTTATTAATTCGGCACTGCTTTCTGTTTTCTTTCTAAAAATTGAAACAGGAATATTTTTGGCATTCTCAGGAAGAACAATTGAAATTGCGCTTCGATTTGTCCCCAAATATTTTTCTGCGGCTTTTTTTACTTCTTCTTTTGTAACCGATTTAATATTTGCCAAATAGTTTTCGTAAAATTTTATATCACCTGTAAGAATTGTTGTATATCCGATTTCGTTTGAAATATTTGAAACGGATTCTCTTGAATAATATGTGTCGCGTTCAATAATATTCTTAGCTAGGTTAATTTGTTCGTCAGTTACTCCGTCTTTTTGGATTTTTGCAATTTCTTCAAAAATTGCGGTTTCAACCGATTTGATTTTTTCAGGTTCAAAATTTGCTTTTATGTAAAAAATGCCGTCGTCTTTATAGGTCATATTACCTGCCGAAACAGAAAATGCGACGCGTTTCTTTTCTTTTAATGATTGGTTTAAAACAGATGAACGGCCTTCTCCTAAAATTGTCGCCAATACATCAAGCGCGTAGGATTCTTTATTAGATATCGGAACCGCTCGAAAACCGATTAGCATATACCCCGATTGTGTATCCGCGCTATATTCTGTTTTTCTTTTTTGTTCCGTAAGTTGCGCTTCTTTAGGATAAATATTTTTTTCGGATTTTTTTGCATCACAATTAAAGCTTTGATTGATTTTATCGAGCGCATGATTGGTATCTACATCACCTATTACAAGTGTTACCATATTGGAAGGTGAGTAATGAGCGTTATAAAATTCTAAAACTTTTTCTCTGGTGATGGTTTCAATGATATCTTTTTTACCGATAACTCTTCTTTTATACGGATGGGAAGTATACATCATTGCATCAAGATTTTCCATCAAAATTTTTTCGGGTGAATTCATATCTTTTCCGATTTCTTCCAAGACAACACGTCGTTCTTTTTCCATTTCATTTCGCGGAATCATAGGATTTTGCAGCATATCAGCGTGCAATTCCATAGCCAAATCAAAATCTTTTGAAGGGATAGTTATATAATAATGTGTAAAATCTTTGCTGGTTGCGGCATTTGTTATTGCTCCTTTTGTTTCAAGTATTTTATCAAATTCTCCGGGAGCGTGATTTTTAGTTCCTTTGAAGAATAAATGTTCTAAAAAATGCGCAACTCCGTTGTTTGAATCATCTTCATCAATAGAACCTGTTTTAATCCAAGTATCGATTGTTACAATAGGATTATTTTTTACTTCTTGTATAATAACGGTTTGTCCGTTATTCAATTTGAATAATTGAGCATTTGCTGCCCAGACTAAATTCCCGCAGAATAATATTACCGCTATAATAAGTATTTTTTTCATATAATTCACCCTCATCTATAACGATTATATAATAAAAAGTTTCAATTACTATTACTCACAAAGATAGAATTAAGATGATTGGAAGGTTAGATGATTGGATTTTTATTTAATGGAAAATGGAAAGTTGAAAATGGAAAATTGTTTCGATTTTTCAAACGATGTCATTGCGAGCGAACGTTAGTGAGCGTGGCAATCCCATTAATATAATAATGCATTTCACAATTTGCCCAATTAGGGAGATTACTACACATTCTTCGAATGTTCGTAATGACATAACAATTTGCCACCCTGAACAAGTCCGGTAGTGGATGAAAGCGTAAACGATATCTGTTTTATGCGAGGAGTATTTCAAGGGCTTGCGCTTGGTGTCAGATGCTGAAATAAATTCAGCATGACAGGTTCAACTTCCCATTTTCAATTTAACATTAGTAACAGACAGGCAAGATTATTCAACTCTTCCTTTTAATTGACCGCAGGCGGCATCAATATCAGCACCTCGTTCCAATCTGACCGTAACTTTTTTGCCCGAATGTTCCATCAAATACTTAAATTTCATAATTGAATTGTTTGATGGGCGTTGATAATCGTTTTGAGCTGTCGGGTTGTAGGGGATTAAATTTATATTACATTTAATATCTTTTAAATAGTGTGCAAGCTCTTTTGCGCTTTCGAGCGTGTCATTCAAATCTTTAATAAGTAAATATTCAATGGTAATTCTTCTTCCTGTTTTGTCAGTGTAATTTTTTAAAGCTTTATGCAATTCTTCCATCGGATATTTATTTTCAATCTGCATAAGCTTTGCGCGTATTTCGTGATTAGGTGCATGCAAAGACAGAGCAAGTGTTGATTGCATATCAAGCTGTGCTAATTTGTTTATTTGCGGAATAATACCTGAAGTTGAAACAGTTAAACGCCTTGCGCCGATTTGAAAATCTTCGTTAAAAATTTGCATTGCTTTTAATACGTTATCTAAATTCAATAAAGGTTCGCCTTGTCCCATAAATACAACATTTGTAACCTTTAAACCCGTATCACGCTGAATCATCAAGACTTGTTCAATTATTTCTTTATAAGTTAAGTTCCTTATAAATCCGCGTTTGCCCGTTGCACAAAAGCTGCAATTTACGGCACAACCGACTTGCGAACTTACACAGGCCGTTAAATTTGCGCGATTGTCAAAACGCATAAGAACTGTTTCAACACATTCTCCATCGGGATATTCAAGCAAATATTTTATAGTTCCGTCAGAGCTGACTTGTTTCACTTTGATTTTTGTATCGGATACAGTTGCAATTTTTTTTAATTCATCACGGAATTTCTTTGATAAATCAGTCATTTCATCAATTTCTTTAACTGATTTTAGATAAACCCAATTATGAATTTGCCTTGCTCGAAATTTTGAAGCTCCCATAGGGAGAACAATATTTTCTATTTCGCTTAAATTTAAACCTGATAGTATATGCATAAAATAATTCTATAATAAAATTTTATTTTTTGCTAACTTTGTTATAGCATTACTCTATGAAAATTTATTTTTTAAAATTGTCAGATTTTCTCAACGAAATCAAAAATAATAGAATAAACGCGGATACGGAAAACATGGATTTTAAATCTCAAAAACGTATGTTACAACATTTCGCATGGAGATTTTTAGTAACTAATGTTTGCAAAAAATTTTATAATATTGAAAATCCTGAAATAATAAAAATTAATAAAAAACCATTTTTGAAAAATAATGAAATTTATTTTGGTATCACACATTCCCAAGAGTATGTAATGGCTATTTTTGATACGCATCCTTGCGCAATTGATTTAGAAAAAATCAGACCGATTAATCTTGAAAAAATGTCAAAAAGATATAATAAAAATTTTGAAACTCTAAATGATTTTTTTACCTTTTGGACACAATATGAAAGTTCAATTAAACTTGGCGAAAAATCCGATAATGTGATTTCTGACTATTTTGAAAACGAATACATTTATTCAATAAATACTAAAAATAATATTGAAAAAGTTCCAATTCCTATAAATTATTTTTAATAAAAAAAGTACCTTGCATTATTTGCAAGGTACTTTTTAAAACCTTTTAAAATTAGCTTAATTGAACTGTGACTGATTTTGGCTTTTGAGTATAAGTAATTTTATCTTCTCTTGATAACCAGCCTAAGCCCATATAAGTAAAGTTATCATCTAAATCCATATCTTTTCTCAATTTATTGATAGTAACTTCACCCCTGCTTGATAAATAGTTGTAAATTTTACCAGCAGATTCAATAATTTGTTGTTGCATTTCTTTTGATTCTCTTTTACTAGATGTAAACATGTTTAAACCTCCTTTTTTCATATTTTTATATTACTACAATTTAAATATTAATCAATAATTTGTTTGCGTTACTCTGTATTTCCTTTTAGTTAAAGGGTTTCGGAACTTAATATATTGATACTTTTTATTATAATATTCATAAAATAAATAAAATAATTCATCAAAACAGAGGATTTTTTTATTTTTTAACAAAAATTAAAATTTTTCGCAAATTTTGATAGTAAATCAGGCAAAAAATAATGGCTGTTTTTGTTAAAATTAAAAACCGAAACTCATAACTGACAAGGGATATAGCATATATATCCTTCTAAAATTTTTGGTATGACAAAATCATAAAAAATAAACAAATTTTAATTACGATTAAGAATAATCTTTTTATCTTTAGTTTTTAATTGAGTATTTATATATTTTATTGCATTATCTACTTCGTTTTTATCGTAATAGTCTGTTGAAAATATTATTACTCTATTATTATTTTTGTCGTTAAAAATCAATAAATAAGAGGTGTATCCTTTTGCATAAAGGTTCCCTTTGACGCGCTGCTGAATAAATGAGGCATTTTTTATATCTGATAATGTTATTAGTTCTTTTTTAGATTTTAGCCCTGCGATATTTGTTTTTTCAATATAACATTTATTTTTTCGTGCATCACAAACAAGTGTTTCCTGCTTAAATGTAGTAAAAAAACCAACTGCTATTCCGATAATTATTAAACCTGAAACCAGAATACCGACAAAATTATTTTTGCCTCTGTTATATTCTTCATAAGACATATCATCCATAATAATTCACCTTTGTTCTTATGTTATAATTTACCATATAATCACTTATTATTGTATAATATTTTTGAGGGATTTTTATGATAAAGAATGTTATTTTTGATTTAGACGGAACATTGTTATACACTCTGGAAGATTTAACCGATAGTATAAACTTTTCGTTAAAAAAGTACAATTATCCGCAAAAAACAATTGATCAGATACGAAATGCTGTCGGGAACGGAGTATATAAATTATGTGAAAGGGTTGTTCCTGAAGGGAAAAATAATCCGTTATATAACGAAATTTTAGAAACTTTTAAACAAAATTATAGTAATAATATGTTTAATAAGACTTCACCATATGAAGGGATTATCCCGTTGTTACATGATTTAAAATCAAATAATTATAAAATTGCGGTGGTATCAAACAAATTTGATTCAGCTGTAAGAGATTTATGTACGAAATATTTCAATGGGCTAATAGACTTTGCCGCAGGCGAAAACGAACAATTCGGGATAAAGAAAAAACCGGCGCCCGATACTGTACTGAGTGTAATGAAAGAATTTGGTGCAACAGTTGATGATACGGTTTATGTCGGTGATTCGGAAGTTGATATACAAACTGCGCAGAATGCAAAAATCCCTTGTATTAGCGTGACGTGGGGGTTTAAAAATTATGACTTTTTACTCCAAAACGGCGCAAAAATAATTGTTCACGCACCGTATGAAATTTTTGATACCATAAAAAATATGTAGTTATTGATTATTTTTTTTCTGTTTTTTATAATCATATATATAAAAATAATTATGAGGATATGTATAAATGATTATAATAATGGAAAAAACGGCTACGACCGAAGATATAAAAAGTGTAATAAATATATTAAAAGAACATGGCTTTCGTGCAATTTTGCATGAAGGTGCTGTTCATACCGTTATAGACGCATTGGGCGATAAAACAACTCTTTCTCCTGACAGGCTTGAAGCTATGGAAGGTGTAAGTCAGGTAAAATTAATAAGACAACCATACAGAATGGCTTCGCGCGACAGAAAACCGGAAGATACCGTTATCGAATTTGAAAACGGTGTAAAAGTCGGCGGTAATAATCGCCCCGTATTTATGGTGGGACCTTGTTCGGTTGAAGATGATTACGAAGGGTTATTAAATGTTGCAATTGCTGCAAAAGAGCTGGGATGCCAATTCCTTCGAGGCGGAGCTTTCAAACCGAGAACCTCTCCTTATGATTTTGACGGATTGGGAGAAAAGGCTCTTCAATATCTTGCAAAAGCTAAAGAAGAAACGGGATTGCTTGTTGTAACAGAATTGATGGATGCTACGGATTTGGATTTGGTTTGTAAATATGCAGATTTAATTCAAATCGGTGCAAGAAATATGCAAAATTTCAGGTTATTAAAAGCTGTCGGAAAATGCAATAAACCGATAATTCTCAAGCGCGGACCTGCTGCAACTATTCAGGAATTTTTGCTTGCAGCCGAACATATTATGTATAACGGAAACGAACGCGTTATATTATGTGAACGCGGGGTCAAAGGTTTTGACAGTTCCTTTACAAGAAATGTTTTAGATATTTCGGCAATTCCTGTCATCAAAAAATATTCCCATTTACCAATAATTGTTGACCCGAGTCATGGCACCGGTCAAAGATATTTAATAGAGCCTATGGCAAAAGCCGGGCTTGTTGCAGGGGCAGACGGCGTTATGGTTGAAGTCCATAACAATCCTGCAAAAGCATTGTCTGACGGAAAACAGAGTTTATCAATTCCGCAATTTAAAGAGGTCTTTTCTAAATTGAATTCTTTGATTGACATTCTGCATCTTGAAAAATCAGACCCGATTACAACCATAGAATAGCCTTTTACAAAACTTTACAAATTAGCAAATATTCCGCGCAAAAATTGTTTATACAAGTATAGTGCAAAATATGTGTGGAGGTTATCTATTATGGTTTCAGCTCAACCTTTGGGGTTTAATTATGACACAGGCAAGTGGGATGTATTAGTCAGAAGTGACAACTTTGACAAAACAGGAGAATGCGTAGTTCGTGAATTTGATAATAAATATGATGCACGTAAATTTAATTATGAAGTTAATCATAAGTCTTGTCCAAAATGTGACACCTTTGAAAAAGGAGTAATTACTGAAGAAGACATAACAAAAAACAAACCTGCCAAAAAGGAAAAACATTTCTTTAAAGCTTTAGTTTCTGCCTTTATAACAGGCGGTGGGCAAATTCTTGACGGAAGAATCGGTGAAGGTTTAAAACAAAACTTGACATCAGCAGCGCTTGCATTAGGAGGTTATGTAGGTGCGGTATTGCTAAGTGCTAAAGGGAAACTGCCATTAGCAATGATAGCATCCAACGCTGCTGTAGTAGGATTGATTGTTAATAAGATACATTCAATAAAAGATGCATATAACGGTGGTAATAAAGACTAATAAAGTGTAAATAACGATACAAATAAAATAAGGTTGGAATTAAAAATTTCCAACCTTATTTATTATATTCTGTTCATATCACAAAAATCTTTATAAGCACAATATTTGCAGATATCATCTTTATAACTCGGTTCAAATTCATACGATTTTATACTTTTTACCGCAGTTTTGAATTTTTTAACCGCCTCAAGGATTTCTTCATCGCTATATTTTATTCCTTCATTTTTTGATAAAAAGTCCTCCGGATAAATAAATTTTGTCACAGAAACTTTATTGCCGGTAAGTTGCTCATAAAAATACTTGTACCAAGCCATTTGGTTATAATAATCTTCGTGTTTGCCGTCCGGTTTAATACCGGAATTTTTATTATTACCTGTTTTATAGTCATAAATTGCAAAAGTTCCATCTTCGCATTTATCTACTCTGTCTATTATTCCATAGAATTTTGTTCCGTCTTCAAGTACATAATTTATTTTTTCTTCCTGCGAATATAATTGATTGGGAGTAGAATTTGTAATTTGGCAATAATAATTATCGAGAGCCTTTTCGCCTCTTACTTCAAAATTTTTGCGTTGTTCATAAGATTCCATCGGCAATTTATCTAATTCATCTTTAAACCATTTTAAAACTAATGTTTTTTCAGGATAAGTTTTTTTATTCATCAAAAATCTCATTGATTCTTCACAAGCCTTATGGATTGCGCTACCGTAGCTCAAGAAATTCGGATTTCCGTCTTTGGTTTTTAGACCTAAAATATCATCATACAAATATTGTCTCGGACAAGCAAGATATTTGTTTATTGCCGTAGCAGAAAAAGCTCTGTCAGCAAGTTTTGCTTTTATTAGCTCCTCGAAATCTTTTTTATAATCGTAATCTCGTTTGATTAATAATTCATTTACCTGTGTCCAGTATGAATTTTCATCATATTCGAACGGCTCGGCTTCATGTTCAAATATATCTTGAATATTTGCGATAAATTTTGTCAGTTTTCTCGGTTTAGAATTAATCGTTTCCGGATAAGACATCCTTAGTGTATGTTTTGCTCGTGTCATTGCAACATACATTAGTTTAGTCAAATCAGACGGCTTGATTTCGTTGTCCCATTCGTCTTTTGTTTTGTATTCCGAAATATCTAAAGGAATATCAGGTTTGTTAGCTTTTCCGCTTTCCCATTTATAAGTATCAAGAGTCGGCATATAAACATATTCGAACTCGCGTCCCTTTGAACCATGATAAGTGCAAAGCTGTACCGCGTTTAAAGTAACCGGCGCTTTATCGGTACAAATTCTTTCCTCATCATCCATAAGAGATTTTAAGTAGTTATAAAATTCTTCCAAAAAACTTGTTTTATATATTTCACAAAAACCTTCAGCTTCATCGAGGAATTTCTTAATTCCTGCAATGCTTTCAGTTCTGTTGATTTCCGTATTCAAATAATAGTTAAAAATGCCTGTTTTAGAACCGATTTCAAGAATAGTATTTTTAATATTTTCCTTTGACATGTATTCTCTTAAATAGTCATAAGTTTTTAAAAAATTCTCAAATTTTTCAGGCATAGTAAATTTACTTTTATCAATGTTACGCAAAACATCTATAAACGTTTTACCCTTCGAGACTTCTTCATACAAAATTTGATAATCCTTTGGATGAATATCAAAAGGTTTTGATAATAAAAGTTCAAAAATTCTGTATGAGTGCATTTCAGGATTAATCAAAAACTGTATGTAAAAATAAAGAATATTAACAGCAGGAATCGTAAAAATATCTTTTCCTTCTTTTAGTTCAAACGGGATATTTCTTATTTTTAGCATTTCACCGAATGCTTGAGCCTCCGCATTTGAACGGGTCAAAATTGCAATTTCAGACAACAATTTTTCATTAGATTTACCCTTCGGACAATCATCAGAATTAACAAGCGCTTCAATTTCGTTTACGATTTCTGTATATTCTTGCAAAATATCGGCGTATTTGTAAAACCTTACCGGCTTATCTTTTAATATAATTTCTTCATTTTTTGCAATAAGATTTTTGTCTATAGGATTTCCGTCTTTATCCGTAAAATTATGAGAATTAACCAAACTCAAAGGGTCTTGAGCAATAACGGCACGTGAAGCATCTAAAATACTTTGAGTTGAGCGCATATTTTCTTTTAAACAAATAATCTGTGTATTAGGGAATTCTCGCAGATAATTTTCTATAGTTTCAAGTTTTGCACCCTGAAAACGGTAAATAATTTGGTCATCATCACCCACGACAAAGACATTTTCGGTTTCTAACGCATGAGAAAGCGCAAAAACAATTTCATTTTGAGATTTGTTTGTATCTTGATACTCATCTACCATAATATATTCATAGCGGTTTGCGATATCCGATAAAAATGAAGGTGTTTTTTCAAACTTTTCGAGTACCAAATTAATCATATCATTATAATCAAGGTATCTTTGAGAATTCATTTTACTTTGGTAAAGCTCGTAAAAGGTCCAAAGTTCTTTTGCCTGTTCCACTTTCTTTATTGCATCTTCTTTTTTATCATAAGGCGGTTTTCTATATCTTTTGTTATGCCCTTGTTCAACATCATCAATTATAGATTGCAATCTTTCTATTTCCGGTTCCCAATCAGGATTTTCCTTCAAATTTTGATAATATTTTTCTTTTGTCAAACGATTTTGCTTTATTGATGATATTTGATTTTTTATTTTATTAATATAGAAATACGGATCATTTTTTTCTGTTCTGTAATAAACAGGGTGAATCTCATCAATACATTCCTTTACAAAAGCTTTTGAAATAGGATCAGAAATTACTTTATAGTTAGATGAGATTTCAAAATCGTCAGAAAATTCTTCGATAATATTACAGCAGAAACCATGATATGTAAAAATTTGTACCCCGCAAGATATCACATTAAGTTCTTCTTCTATACGTTTTTTCATTTCTGTTGCTGCGGCATCCGTAAAAGTAAGACAAAGAATTTTTTCCGGCTCAACGCCTTTAGATAACATATTTTTAATACGTTCAATAATTGTATATGTTTTTCCTGTTCCGGGGCCTGCTAAAACCAGCCATTTCCCTGTAATATTATCAATACACTCCTGTTGCTTTTTATTCGGAGTTCTTTTTGTTTTAGTTAATTCCATCATTCTTGCCCCTTCTTTTGTCAGCATTATATCATAGATTTATATTAGCAATCAAATACGACAGAATAGGACGTTATATTATTCTGTAATAAAAATATACTTTATATTATGACATATACAAATTTTCATTTTTGTTGGTAGGGGGAATTGTCTTGAGTCGCTCGCAATAAACGGCATTTCGCATTTTGGCTTTTGTGCCATAAGGCACAGCCAAAATCTGCTTCAGCCTCTGCTCGCTCCTCGCTGAACCCATAATACAAGCCTATCGGCTTGTGCGGGTTCTCAAATTGCCACGATATAATCAGCCATAAAAAAAGAGTCATAAAGACTCTTTTCTTATGGCGGCGGTAACGGGAATTGAACCCGTGTTTGCAGAATGAGAATCTGCCGTCCTAACCACTAGACGATACCGCTTTGTATTTATATAATATCACAAAAATATTTTTGTTTAAGATATAATTTTCTTGAAAGAGAGATTAGTATGAACAAGAACGATTCTATTAAAAAGATATATTCGCTTTGTGAACATGATTATAATTTTGAAAATGAAAAAGAGTTAAAGGAACTTTTAGACCCCTATAAAGAAGGGGCTATAGGTATTGCTCAGCTAAATCCTATTGTCGGCAATTTAGAATACAATGCAAAGAAAATAATAAAATATATCAAGCATGCGCAAAGTGTCGGTTTAGATTTTGTGGTGTTTCCTGAATTGGCATTAGTTGGTTATCCTTTTGGGAATTTGCTTGACAGATATCCGAATTTTGCAGATGAAAATATTAAATGGTTGAATCAAATTGCCAAAATGACAGAGGAAACGGCCGCATTTGTCGGATTTGTTGGTTTTGACACAGAAAATAAAGATAAAATTTGCAGCACAATTGCAATTTTGCAAAACGGCGTAATACAGAAAATTATTAAAAAATCAGACAAAAATGCATCAGTCGTTATAAACAACAAAAAATATCTGATTGTTTCAGGTGATAACGGTTTAGAAAACATTGATGGTAATTGTGATGTCATTATAAACTGTTGCGCTTCAATTACAAGTGAAAATTATAATCAATTCCAAATATTATCATTATTATCAAAAAAATATTCCACTCCGATTGTTCGCGTAAATCAGGTCGGCGCAATTGATAATTTTTCTTTTGACGGAGCGAGTGTTGTATTTGATAAGAATGGAGAAGTTCAAGCTTTTGCAAAAACTTTTGAAGAACAATTTCTTATTGTTAACCCTGATAATAATTTAGGTAAAATATATCAATCAACTGAAATGTATAATCAGTGCCATCAAAAGGATGAAGCTTTTTCGCTTGATTATGAAAAGGATTTGGAAAGAACTTATAAAACAGTTATTCAAGGCATAAAAGATTATTTTCGCAAAACCGGTTTTAAACGTGCAGTTTTAGGTCTGTCAGGCGGGCTTGATTCTACTGTGTGTGCGGTGTTATTAGCGGATGCTTTAGGCGCCGAAAACGTTTTTGGAATAAGTATGCCGTCTAAAATTACTTCAAATGAGAGTAAGACTGATGCGCAGCAGCTTGCGCAAAATTTAGGTATGAATTTTGCGACATTGCCGATAAAAGATATTGTTGAATCAGCAAATACAAGTTTGCAAGGATTGTTTAGTAATATAGAAACTAAATGGAGCGGACGATACAAAGAATCATATACAATGGATAATATTCAAGCTCGTTCAAGAGCAGTAATCTTATGGGGAGTCAGTAATGAATTCGGAAGTTGCTTACCAATTGCAACTTCTGATAAATCAGAAGCTTATATGGGTTATGCTACGATAAACGGTGATATGTCGGGCGGTTTTGCACCTATCGCAGATATTACAAAAACAAAGCTTTTTGCGCTTGCACGCTGGTTAAATAAAAATAGAGAAGTGAAAAATGCAATTCCTGAAAGTATTATATTAAAACGTCCGGGAGCAGAGCTTGCTATAGATCCTAATACCGGAAAACCTTTGTGCGCAGAAGATGCTCTTATGCCTTATGAATTTATGGACGAAGTGATTTGGAGAATTGAAAATAAAAAAGAATCATACAATGATATGCTAAATTCGGAATTTTTGTATGAACGTACTCATAAAACAACTAAAGAGCAAAAAATACAATGGCTCGATAAGTTTTATAAGCGCATGAACAGTGCTTTGTATAAAGCTTCAATTATGCCGCCGTTAATTTATGTTGACTCAAAACCAATTAATAAATACGGGAAACAACCGATTACGGCATCAGCAATAAACTATAAAGGTAATAGTGAAGAAGAAATTAGAAAAATATTAAATACATAAAGGTGTAATATGAAAAAAGAACGATTATTGTACATTTTATCAGTGGTAATACTAGTTATTATCGGCCTATGTTTAAGGTTATTATACATAAACTCTGCGCTTTGGTATGATGAAGCTTGCTCCTGGACAACCGCAGTAAAAAGTTTCCCTACAGGAATTATGAATAATTTATTAGAGTTTGACTTACAACATACTCCGTTATATTTTTTCTTATTGCATTTTTGGATTCAATTATTCGGTGATGGCGAAATTACAATGAGAGTTTTGTCATTGATTTTTGCAATTGCGACAATACCTTTGACTTATATTGTGACTAAAAAAATATCAACTGAAAATAATGCCTTGTTCGCATCGGCAATAACTGCCATAAATCCGCTGTTGGTGCTTTTTGGGGTAGAAATCAGAATGTATATTATAGCAGCTTTTTTGGTTTTGCTATCAATAAATTTTTTAATTGATTTTGAACAAAAAGAAAAGAAAAAGTCATTGCTATTCCTATGTTTAACAAATATTCTAATTCCTTACACCCTTGTTGGTGCATCTTTTTATAACTTATCATTATTAATTTTCTATGGAAAATATTTATATAAGAATAATCGAGAAAAATTTAACAGATATAGAAATTTTGCAATTATAGAGTGGGCAGCTCTTATTCCATATTTTATACTAATTTCTTATTATGCAACTCAAAGAATAAATTTTGTCGTTGCGCATGAGGGCTCTTTGGCATTTTTCAATATTGTCGATGTAATAAGAAATTTCTTTGGAGCATACCTGAATCCAAATGTTTTTTGGCCTGCCAGAGCTCCTTATGATATCACATTTATATTTGCTTTATTAGTTATTGTTCCTTGCGTATATTTTGTTTGGGGGTTTTGCTGCGGACAAAAAAAATCAACAGGATTTATGCGCGTTTTGTATAATTGCGTTTTAACAATATTTATTATCGCAATAATTTTTGCATTGTTAAAGGTTAATGTATTTACCTGCCGATATTTATTATACCTTTTAATACCTTGTTTTATTTTATCTGTAATAAGCATTTCACAGAATTTATCATCAAAACATTTCAAAATCTTTTTAATTACATATTTAATTTGCTCAACATATTTCAATATTGCGGATGCAAAGCGCTTAAGATATTCTAAAATGAGCTCATTCAAAGCTGTAAGCATAGAAGCAAAACAACTTAATTTGGGCACTGATGATATTGTTATTATGCCTTTTGGCGGAGATGCGGACTACTATTTTAATGATATATCTATGCCAAAATTATTTTTCTCAGATTTTCACAAAACTGTAAGAAATCCTTACGGATTTTATTATGATAAAGATATATCATCATCTGTGATGTCTGAAGATAAATATAAATTTCTTTATAACTCAATTATAAATAAAGAAATATCCTCAAAGCGCTATTATGAATATTTTGTAAAAAATGTTAATCTGTATGTTCCTCAAGGCAGATTTGTTCTTATTGCAATGTATGATGATGATGTTGCTGCAATTATATCGATAGACGACTTAAAATCGCTTGTTAAAGATAAAAAATATTTGAAAAATAACTATTTAGATGCGTTTTTCAAAAAATACATGTGCGATATAATTGCTATGCTTAATTTGGATTTTGTACCTATAAAAAAATACCAAAAAGGCAATTATACATATTTCTTATTTCAAAAGAAGTAGTTTTTTTTAAAATAATCAGTATAATATATATATGAAAAAGATTTTTACAATTATTTTAATATTTGTTGGCTCAATTGCCTTCGCTTCTGATAATGAAGATACTATATGGAAACGTGTTGCGCCGAACAATTATATCTATGAAGACGGTATAATGGGAACAACCAATATGTACGGATTTTCTTTTTTGTTGAAATCATTTAATAAAGGGCAATATGAACCTATAAACGGCAGACAAATTCTATATACGCTTAATCAATACGAAATAAATTGCGCAAAACGAACTTACAAAATTGGTTTTATGGATTCTTATGATGATGAAGGAGATTTTATATCGGGCGATTACAACAAATATGCGACCTTTCAACCGATAGTGGAAGGTACGGCGGTTTATGAAGTTTCAAAAAAGTTGTGTCGCCCCAATTAAGGTAACGACGGATGATAATTTAGTTTATAACCGTTTAAAATTTGCTGTTTTGCCTCAAATGAATTATTTTTTGTATCTTTTGATTTAATATAATCTATCCACTTATCATCAACGAAATATTCCCCTAACAGCTCATTATTGAAATCACTGTATATTTTTGTTTTCAATAAAATTTCAGGGTGTATTCCATAATATTCAATAAAACCTTTATCAGGATTTTTACTGTAAACATAAACATCTGCAAGATTCATCAGCGCTTTTTTGCGCGAAGAAGACGATTTTCCCCATATTTTTGGATTAATATAAAACTTGTATTCATTCTCTGCTAACTCTATTTTTGAAAATGTTGTTTGGGCAGTTTGTAATTGTTGTGTTTGTGCAAAATTTCTTATTTCAGTCATATAATTCGGATGCGTTTTAGAATAATTTGCTATAAATATGCCAAACGTAAAAATGGTAACAATGAACATAACAAATGCCAATATCGGAGATAACAAACACCATATTAAAGTCTGTTTAGATTGCTCTTTATGAAATTGCCCTAAATTGTCATAATTTTTATTTTTATACGCCCATTTATTACCTTTCAAACCGCAAATCAACATGAAAGGAAAACTTGCTGTTGTGAAGCATAATGGTATCATAAATAATGTTTTATATGATTTATTGAACAGTCCCCAAATCCAAGTCCCTATAAATGCGCCCCAATTGAACTTGTATAAATCATCGGTTGGCTTTAGACCCGAAATACGACCTTTTGTGCACATTAAAAATATAATAATAAAGAATACCGTCCACCTTAAAATATACGCAATTGCAGGTATAACGTATATAATATTGGGCAAAATTACAGACGACAGCATAACAAGCATGCTAACAGAACACAAAAAAATTACTGTTTTGTTTGACGCATCTGTAATGTCACGAATACGCTTAATTATTGATGGGAGATATAATGCGCATTTTGCTATTCCGGAAATAATCATCCACATTGCAAAATTTTGAGGCAAAGCCCCGTTTGAAACAATTGCTGATAATACTTTGGGATGTGTAAATATATAACATGTTGCAGGGGTAGAAAATATAACTTCTATAATAATTATAATTGTAAGTATATTTATAATAAAATTTCTTCTGTTGATAACCCCTTCAAAGCCTAATAAACTGTTATTTTCATATAAATTCATAAAAATTCCCCGCCATGTTAAATTTTGAACATTTATATTATATACAGGATATACTTTTTTAACAAGAGAATAATATATTAAGAAATGTTAACCGCCCAAAAAGCCTATTTATGCGCAATTGTAAATTATCTTTAAAAAAACAATAAAAATTTTAAAGTTTTCAAACAATATATCCGATATATATATTGTTGATAGAGATTTACACGGTAAAAATTAAGTAAGGAGTACACATGGACAACAAATCAAAGGTAATGGAGATTGCGGAAACAAAAATGGAAACGCAAAAAATCAGTTTGGAACAACCTTTGCAAGAACTGTTTGATGAATGTTTGAGCTTTATTTCGGTTTCAAGCTTCGAATTTTAAAACCGAACTTAATCAACAATTCAAAAAAAGTAAGGCGCTAAACCTTACTTTTTTATTTTATTTTATAATTCATATATCGATATTTAACAATTGAGTAAGCTGCGCAATCATATAAAAAGATCCGCAAATAACATTTATTTTCCCGTCATTAAAGTCTATTGCCGTATCATCCGTTAATTCCTTGCAATCTATCGGACAAACGGATTTTAAATCATTAAATTCGCAGGAATTATTATGATTAAAGTGATAAAAATAAACCTCATCTCCTTCATTGAGTAATTCCGACAGCATTTTGGGATAATCTTTGTTTTTCAAACATCCGAATATTATACGGCGCTTTTTATTCGGGAAATTTGTATCCAAACTTTCAACAAGAGCTTTTATTCCGTTTGGATTGTGTGCTCCGTCGATAATTAAATTTTTATCTTTTATATATTGAAATCTGCAAGGATGTTTGACGTTTTTCAAGCCGTTTTCGATTTGTTCTTTTGTAATTTGCGGAAAACATCTTGAAATAACCCCGAGCGCAAGCGCTAAATTTTCATGCTGGTACGCGCCTTTCAGTGCTAAATTATCCGTTGAAATTCCGTAAGGATTGACTATTTCCAGTTCGGCCCCGATATTCATTGAAACATCATAATAAACTTCTTTTCCTTCCGTTACAATACAAGGACAATTCGGTTTTATTATTCCGGCTTTTTCAAAAGCTATTTTATCAATAGTGTCGCCTAATCTTTCCGTATGGTCTAAATCAACATGAGTAATTACGGAGCAAATATTTTCTTTAATAACATTTGTTGCATCAAATCTTCCGCCTAAACCTGTTTCCAATACAACAACATCAACTTTATTATCGGCAAAATATTTAAACATAACAGCTGTTAATATTTCAAATTCGGTTAAATCTATATTATTTTCACTTGCTAATTCGGATATTTTAAAAACATATTTTGTAAAATCTTCATCTGCGATAGGTTTATTATTTATTTGAATTCTTTCCGTATATTTGAATATATGCGGACTTGTATAAAGTCCGACTTTATACCCTCCGTATTTTAAAATTGAAGCTAATATTGCACAGACTGAACCTTTACCGTTTGTGCCTGCAACGTGAATACATTTTAAATTTTCTTGCGGATTTCCAAGAATTTCAAGTATCTTTGATATTCTGTCCAACCCTAACGATATCCTAAATTTGCCAGAAGATGTCAGTAATTCCACTGCATCATTATATAATTTAACCATATACCCTTTCCTCAATTCTTTTTATATTATTGCATAAAAATAGGGCGAATTTATTTTCGCCCTAACTTAATATTTGAATAAATAAATTATTGTTCATCCAAAGCTGCAACGCCAGGTAACACTTTACCTTCGATGAATTCTAATGAAGCACCGCCGCCTGTAGAAACGTGTGTGAAGTCTTCTGCTTTGAAGAATTTCTTAGCAGCTGAAACTGAATCGCCACCGCCGATTACAGAAGTCGCACCATTTTTTGTAGCTTCAACTACTGCAGCTAAAACAGCTTTTGTACCTTCCGCAAATTTAGGATTTTCGAATGCTCCGACAGGTCCGTTCATCAAAATAGTTTTTGAAGATTTAATAACTTCAGCGAATGCTTTTCTTGATTCTTCACCTGCATCAACGCCTTCAAATCCGTCAGGAATTTCGTTGATTTTAACAAATTTGTTTGTGCCGTTGCCTGAAAAATCATCTGTAACTAAAACATCTGTTGCCATAACAAGTTTAACGCCTTTTGCTTGAGCTTTTGCTTCAATAGCTTTTGCGGTTTCGATTTGATCGTCTTCACAAATAGAGTTACCGATTTTACCGCCATTAGCTTTAACGAATGTATAAGCCATACCGCCGCCGATTATCATATTATCAACTTTGTCTAACAAGTTTTCTAAAACACCAATTTTAGAAGAAACTTTAGC
>OMVC01000110.1 GCA_900314375.1 uncultured bacterium | reverse complement strand
AATGCAACTTGGATTTGCTGGATATTTGCAATTTCTTGTTTGGCAGCTATCGGATTTTTTGTATCCCAAATTGTCAGAAAAAATACACTTGTTGATATCAGCGTATTTAAAAACAAAGAGTTTATAATAGGAACTTTCATTCAGGTTGTAATGATGTCTGTTTTGTACGCATCTATTGCGATTTTGCCTCAATTTTTGCAAAGTATGATGGGCTATACTGCATTTTTGAGCGGTTTATCCATGATGCCTCGCGGTCTGGGAAGTTTAACCTCTATGATAATTTGCGCATTTATTGCAGATATTGTTGATAAAAGAAAAATGGTTATTGCAGGTTTGACCTTAATTGGTACTGCAGGATTATTTTTTGGATTTTTGAATTTACAAATTGCAACAATAAATATTATGATTCCAAACTATTTGATGGGTATGGGAATGGGCTTATCAATGATTCCTATCATAAATCTATCTATGGAAACCTTATCTAACCAACAAATGACAAACGCTTCTGGGTTGCAGAATTTGTTTAAAAATATCGGCGGTGCAATCGGAACATCTTTAGTTGCAACATTTTTAACAAGGTTTGCGCAAGCACATCAATATATGATGGTCGGAAAATTAAGCGATTTAAACCCTGCATATATAGAAAGAGTCCAGACAACAACAGGTGCGCTAATGCAATATACGAGTGCAGATGTAGCTCAACACATGGCACAATATGCGCAATACGGAACGTTGTTAAAGCAATCTACATTATGGGCGTTTATGGATTCTTTCAGAATTTTCGGGATATTGTGCTTTATATTAATTCCGCTACTGTTTTTATTCAAAAAAAGTAAAAGTCGTTAATTCGGAAGTTCAGTAGCCAAGATGTCAAAAGAGCAGACTTATTCAATTAATAAAAGCCAACCCTCAATACTTCTAAACACCAGACCTTCTTTCATAAAGCTGCTTGGATTGACAACGCCGACAATTTAACTATTGCTTTTTTAGTTTAATAATATTATAATTACTAAAGTTAAGAGAAAAGAAAGAGTAATGGACAGTCCCGCGTTAAATACTATTATTGTAAATTGGATTATAGTTTTTTTATTGTTACTTGTTAATGCTTTTTTTGTTGCTGCCGAATTTGCGGTAGTCAGAGCCCGTAAAGCAAAGATTGAGCAGTTGAATAAAGAGGGGAATATTGATGCAAAGCTCGCCTTGAAAGCATTGGAAGATGTTAATGTCTTTATTGCGGCGGTACAGGTTGGTGTTACGATAGCAAGTATCGGTATAGGTTGGTTTGGTTCACCGACGGTTGAAAAGATGCTTGCTCCGATTTTGACAAATGTTGGAGAAGCACATACATATATTGCTCAGACTGTAACTGCTATTATTGCATTTTTGTTTGTTACATTTTTGCATGTTGTAATAGGCGAACAGGTTCCAAAATGTATTGCTCTGCAATTTCCTGAAAAAATTGCACTTGTTGTTGCAAAGCCGATGGATGCTTTTATGGCAATTTCAAAACCGTTTGTTTGGTTGTTAAATCACGCTTGCAACGGAATATTAAAATTATTTAGAATACCTGTTAATTCTTCATTAAGAACGGTTCATACGATAGATGATTTGGATTTATTGGTAGAAACAAGTTATGACGAAGGTGTTATAAACGAAACAGAAAAAGACATGTATCATAATATGTTTCAGTTTTCTGATTTGACTGCGCATGAAGTTATGACCCCAAGAACAGATATGATTTGCGTTCCGAAAGAAATGCCTATTGAAGAATTGAATAAATTAGCATCGGAAAATCAATATACCCGTTATCCTGTCTATGATGGTGATATTGACCATATAACAGGTTTGGTGCATGTAAAAGATTTGTTTATGCTTTCCCTAAATAATGAAAACAGGCCGATTGAAGAAATTCAAAGAGAAATACAATTAGTTCCGGAAACCGTAACGTTAGATAATCTGGTAAAAATATTCAAAAAAACAAGAAGTCAAATGGCGGTTGTTGTTGACGAGTTTGGCGGAACGTCAGGGATAATTACATTAGAAGATGTGTTAGAAGAAATTTTCGGAGATGTTCAAGACGAATTTGATATTGATGAAGAAACAGATATCGAAGAAATTGCACCGAACGAATATCTTGCAAACGGTACAATGCGTTTAGATGAACTTGCAAAATATTTTGACATCCCTGTTGAAGATTTGGAAGTCGAAGATGTTGATACGATTGCAGGGCTTGTAATTAAAGAACTTGAACGTATTGCGGAAGTTGGCGATTCCGTTTCGTATGGTTTGTTTGATTTTACGGTAAAAGAGATTGACGGTGCAAGAATAACAAAGATTTTACTAACCAAAAAAGAACCTGAACCAACTGAAGAGGTTTAAAAAATGATTGATAGATATTCAAGAGAGGAAATGGCGCAAATTTGGGAATTAAATTCCAAGTTTGATTATTATTTAAAGGTTGAATTAGCTGTTTGTGATGCTTATGCACAAGTCGGACAAATTTCAACAGATATAGCTTGTCAAATAAGACAAAAAGCGCACTTTACGGTAGAAAGAATCGATGAAATTGAACGCGAAGTAAAACATGATGTCATTGCATTCTTAACCTGTGTAAATGAGAGTTTGGGCGATTTAGGAAGATACGTTCATGTCGGGATGACAAGTTCTGATGTTATCGATACGGCATTTGCACTTCAAATTCAAGATAGCGGGAAAATTATTTTAAAAGATTTTGATAAAGTTATTGGGACTTTAAAAAATCTCGCAAAAGAGAATAAATATACTCAATGCATAGGGCGTTCGCATGGAGTACATGCCGAAGTTACAACTTTTGGGGTAAAGCTTTGCAATTGGATTGATATTCTGGAAAGACAAAAAGATAATTTTACCCATGCATTAGAACAAATCAGAGTAGGACAAATATCAGGACCTGTCGGAACTTACAGTAATATTTCTCCTGAAATAGAGGAAATTACCTGTAAAAATCTTAATTTAAAACCTGCAAAAATTTCTACTCAAGTGATTGCAAGAGATTATCATGCTTACTTTATGCAATCTTTAGCTTTGATTGCGAGCGTTATTGAACAATTTGCAATTGAAATAAGACACTTGCAAAGAACGGAAGTTTTAGAGCTTGAAGAAGGTTTTTCAAAAGGTCAAAAAGGTTCATCAGCCATGCCTCATAAGAAAAATCCGGTTTTGAGCGAAAATTTATGCGGTTTATCAAGAGTTGTAAGAGCAAATTCGATTGCGGCATTGGAAAATATTCCGCTATGGCATGAAAGGGATATTTCTCATTCATCCGCAGAAAGAATAATTTTCCCTGATAGTTTGATATTAGTTGATTTTATGCTTAATCGATTTAATAACATTATGGAAAATATTGTTATTCATAAAGATAATATGTTGAAACATACAAATGAATTTGGCGGAATTGTTTATTCGCAAAAAGCACTTTTGACCCTTGTTGCCAAAGGTTTATCAAGAGAAGATGCATATAAAATTGTTCAGCGGAATGCCTTGAATGCATTTACAAATAACGGGGATTTCAGGGCAAATCTTGAAAAAGATGAAGAAGCCGAAAAACTTTTGACAACTGAAGATATAAATAATATTTTTGACCCGCAAGCATTTTTAAATAATATTGAAGAAATATTTCATAAATTTGGAATTTAGGACAAAAAATTTTTTTATATGGTTTAAATAATCAAATATGAAAATACAAAGAGTAAAATTCAATGTGTTTGATAAATTTCGCATGAAACAATGGCGAGAGGCTAATGATATTCCGGCATACATCAATGCGTCTTATATTGGTACAACCGGCGTCAAAGAATTGCCGTTCCCGACATATAACAGTAAACTTGGTTATTATCCGGATATAACGGAGGCAACTATACGTTATGAGGAAGAAATTCTGCAGGAATTGAAAGATATTCGCCAAAACCCGTTTGGATATATAAGGGCATTATGGCAAATGTCTCAACAATTAGGTACGGGTGAACCTTGGGATTCAAAATTTATGCCTCAATTTCCGGGGAGAAATTCAAAAAGTCAGGTACAATATGCCCAATATAAGGATACAATAGTTTCCGCAAATGATTTATCAAATATTATTTACGGTCATATTTGTGCATATATGAAACTTCCGAAAAGTATAGCTCAATTAATGGCAAGGTTGGATGCTTGCGGAATTACAGAACTTATTACAAAAAGAAAATTCCCCGATATGAATTTACGAAATTTTAAAGACACAGTGCAAGATCAAAAAGCAATAGCTCGCGGAGTTGAAGAATTTAATATAAATGATTATCGTTTGCGTTAATTTTTTTAGTGAAATTAGATAATAAGGTTGTAATTATAAATTTTGTGAATATCATATATCTATATCCTTAAGGATATAATGTTAAAATATGTTACAATATATCATCAATTTTAACAAAAAAAATATTTACGGGAATTATAATGTGGTGTAGGAATATGTAAGTTACTTAGAAGGAGTAAATTATGAATAAAAAACATTTAGTCGTAGCAGTTATCGTAACTGCATTATCAGCAGTTGGTGCATACGCTTCCAATATTTCAGGCGTAAGCGCAACAAATCACACCTACAACATCAATCCTGCTAAACAGCATGGTAGTGTAGGTTACAGATCATATCAAAATTTCCAATTATCAGAAGGTGATATTGCAAATTTGATATACAAATACGGTTCTAAAAATGTAGAAACATTTATCAACCTTGTAAACAATCAGATTGATATTAATGGTGTTGTAAATACTATGCGTGATGGTAAATTCCATAATGGGCATGCCGTATTTATTTCTCCGAAAGGTTTAGTTGTTGGTGAATCAGGGGTTTTGAATGTTGGTACTTTATCTGCAATAACTCCTAGTGCAACAAAATACAACAGTTTAATTTCTGATTACAACAAAAATGATTACACCGTAATAAACAATATCTCTCAATTGAAAAAAAGCTCTAATGCTCCAATTGATGTAAAGGGTAAAATCTTTGCAAGAAAAGGTGTTGACTTACGCGGTTCCAATATCAATGTAGCAGGAAATATTTTAAATGGTGTTAAAGCAGAAAATGCTTTGACAAGTTCAGCTCAAGCAGATGCTTTATTCTCAACTCTTGTTAATACAAATGGTGTAATTGCAGCTGATCAATTTGTTAATAATGGCAGTGCAGTTGTAATTAAAAACTCAAATGTATCAGGCGCAGGTATTAAAGTTACAGGTCGTGTAGCTAACTATTCAGGCGGCGAAACCGCAATCACTAACCATGGTGTAAACGGTTTAACAGCAACAGGTGTTGTAGATACAAAAGGTGTTTTGAACTTATATAACAATTCTACCAACAGCGCAATGACAGTAGGCGGCAAAGTAAATTCTGCAAGCAATACTGTTACAGTTAACAACCAAGGTACAAATCTTGTATTAAACAGCACAACAAATATGAATGCAGGCAAAAATACCCAAATTGTTAATAACGGTGCAGGTTCTACAAGTATTGCCGGTACTGTAAAAGCTACAAAAAATGTTATTATTGCAAACAACACATCAAATGGTGCAATGACTATATCAGGTAATGTTGGTAATATTAGTTCAACAGAACAAGTAAGAATTTTGAACCGCGGTGGTCAATTAAATCAAACAGGCGGAACTTTAGCAGCTAAAAACGAAGTTGCAGTTATCAATGATGGTGCAGGCATGACATTATCAGGAACTGAAAATTCAGCTAAAAAAGTTGCAATCTATAACAGAAAAGGTAATTTAGCAGTTAACGGAAAAGTAAACGTAACAAAAGGTGACGTTGAAATTTGGAATACAAGTGCTGCTAACGCATTAACAATTGGCAAAAATGCTCAAATTACTGACCATGGTCATTTAGCAGTTAAGAATGAAGGAAAAGGCGGTTTAACAATCAACGGAACTTTAACAAACAGTGGTGAAAATGTTAAAACTGCAATTAACAATACTCAAGGTGCTATGGCAATAAACGGTAATATTACAAACGGCGGCAATATGGGTATTATCAATAAAGGTAAAGGAACTTCCTTAACTATTGCTGAAGGTTCAACAATTAAAAATACAGGTAAATTAAAACTTGTTAACAATAGCGGTTCATCAATGAATGTAAACGGAACAGTTAACAATTCAAACGGTTCTACATATTTATACAATGACAAAGGTCAATTAAATATCAATGGTACTGTTGCAAATAAAGAAGGTAACTTGTATGTAGCATCAAGAAGTGCATCAACCGGTATTACAACAGGTGCAAACAGCAGTTTGACTAATTCAAACGGTGTTATCGCAATTAAGAATTATGGTACAAACGGTATGAAATTAGCAGGCAAAGTTCAAAATACTGGTGCAGGTGCAACAGCTATTAACAACTATAAAGGCGATATGAATGTTGGCGGCAACATTGTAGTTGGCGGTAATCTTGGTGTTATCAACAGAGCCGGCGGTGCTAATATGACAAGTACAGCAGCAATTACAAACAGTAATGCTAAAGCTACTTCAAATATCAAGAACTATGGCACAGGAAATATGACTGTAAACGGTTCTATAAACAATAAAGGCAGAGTAAATGTTCTTGCTAACAAAGGCGCTTTGAATTTAGGTTCAAAAGTTACTAATAGCGGAATGTTCTATGCAGCATCTCGTGCAAACGGCACAGGAATTAACGTAACAAATACTTTCAACGCTAATTCTACAGGTGATGTATTGATTAAAAATATTTCAGGAAAGAATGGTTTAACATACAACGGAACTATTACTAACAAAGGTGGTCAATCTGCTTTAGTTAATAAAGTTGGTGCAATGAATGTTAACGGAACTATCAAATCAACTGATGCTCCAACAATTGTTTCTAACTTTGGTACAACATTAACAACAGGTAAAAACAGTGTTATTGAAAGTAACAAAGAAGTTAAAGTTGTAAACAGAGGCCAAAAAGAAGCAACTTTAAACGGAACAGTTAATGCTCCTGAAAATACAAAATGGTTCTATGAAAAATTACAATAATTAAATAATGAATCATAATATAAAAAATGGAGTTTCAAATTTTGAAACTCCATTTTTTATTAGTTATAATTTTTTAAACAATCTTGCAAATATTTTTTGTATTGAGTTTGTAATTTTTTGGGTGCAATGATTTTACAACCATCTCCCCAGCGAAAAATATGCCACATAATTTCCTTATCTCCGCTGGCTTTGAATTTTACTGTTACTGTTTCGTCTTTTTCCTGTTTAATTTTTTGGGTAGGATGGAAATTGTAGTTTAGTGCATCTGATGCTAATTCTTTTGAAAAACAAAGTTTTACATCTAAAATTTCTCCATGATAAACTCCAAATGATTGTTTAGAATATTCTTGCAGATTAAAATCTTTTTTATCAAAAGTTTTGTCTGTAAGAGTCAAATTGTCAAATTTATGTAAAAGATAGTTATAGATATCTTTACCTTTTGCTTTTTCTCGTGCTATCAAGTATATTTTTTCACCGTAAATAAGTCCGAGTGGTTCAAGTATTCTTTTTTTATTATGATATATTCCTTCGACAATTTTTGAATTTTGTACAGCTTCTCTTATTAATACCAATGTATCAGTAGAGATCTTATATTGCGGCATTTGACGAATAGCATATCCTTCTGTTTGCATAAAAAGTTCAACATTATTTTCGATTGTTATTTTGTTTTTGCGATTAAATGATTTTATTTTTTCAATTGTTTTGGATAATTCCGATTTTAATTCTTTATTTGTAGTTCTACGCTGAAGTTGTTCAAGATTGGCAATTTCTTTAGGTTCAAAGGTTACAAGCTGGCTTATTGAATAATTAACAAACCCCCAATGTTTTTGGTTATCATCTGTTTCAATTTCCTCAATTTGGGGAAAAATATTTGTTAAACTGTCACGCATTCTCTCTGCAGTTCTGCGCGAAACGTTATACATTTTCATAATGTCAGAAATTGTAATACCTTGAACTTTTGACGACATATAAATTGCTAAATCTAAAATGTCCGATACTCTTGAATATCTTGGTTTTTCTTCCATATAAAGCTCCTATAAATTATTTGTCCGTTTTTGACGTATCAGAATAATAACATAAAAATACGGAAAGGAAAATATAAGGAGAAAAAAATGAAAAATTTATTGTATCTGTTAACCATATTTTTTAATGCTATCGGTGTATTTGGAAGTATTAGTTTGTTTTTTGTTTTAGGGATAAAGGGAATTGATTATTTACCGATAATAATTGCCGGTTGTGTTATTTTTGCATTATCTTTTACGGTAACGATTTTGGATTTTAATAATAAGAAAAAGGTACGTAAAAATTATAGAATTGTTTATCAGAATAAAAATGAAATAGAAGATTACGGTGCATATTTCAGAGCAAAAAAATATGATTTTATTATCTAGCAATAAATTTTATATTTCTTTTTTATATAAATATAATGAAAATTTCAATTCCAAAAATATTTACAGGTAGCAATAAAAATATAAAACCCAGAAAGTTATGTGAGCATGGGGTTACTTCCGATATGAAACCTGTCAGTGACAGCTTTTTAGTAAATGTTGAAAAGGCATTAAATTTTGATTCAAACGGGGATTTATCGGTAATAAATTATTATCCTGATGTAGCATTATCAGGGGCAATAATGGATATTTTGCGCGATGGTATATTGTTAGAAGAACTTTCCAAAATAAAAATAAATCCAAAACAGGAATTGAAAAAACTTGAACAAGAAATCTTGAAATCAAAAGATATTAGGGAAGTTAAAGTAAAATCACTCATAGGGTACGGTTATAGAGCGTTAGTTTTTGAAACTGAAGACGGTAAAGTAATAAAAATTACCCATGGTGACCATTTTAACGGCAGGAAACCTGCCGATTTTGATTTGCCGATAATACAATCAGGAAAATTAACAGACGATGGTGAATTCTATTACTATATTGAAGAAAAAATATCACATGACAATTTAACCCAATCTGAACTTAGTGATTTTATAAAAAAAATTAAAAAATCCGGTTATCGTTTAACAGATTATCGGGTGGATGGATTACCGTTTGGCGAAATAAGTGCAGAGCAATTTGGCAGATTGCAGAATGGTAAAATTTATCTGATTGACCCCGAAAGTGCTGTAAAAATTGACCCAAATGAGTCTATTTTTACTAAAATATATAATTTCTTTTTTAATAAATAGTCCATTGTTTTTGTAGTACAATAAAAAGTGAAATGACACTTGGTATTACAAAAGGAAAGGATTATTTTTATGGCAAAACTTTCACCATTACAAATTGAGAGATTAAAATACCAACCAAAGCTTCCTTCAAGCTTGAGTGCAGGTATTAATTCATTAGAAATGATTGAAGGTTCAGCAACTCAATCAGTTGCTGATCAATCAGAAATTCAAAATTTATTTTCAAACACTTACGGAAAACCAACCGTAGAATTTAAAGTTTCTTCTTCTTCAAATTCAAGCGAAGCAAGAAATGTCGGCGTAATTTTATCAGGCGGTCAAGCTCCGGGCGGACATAATGTTATTGCAGGTTTGTATGATGCGTTAAAAAATGCTAATCCAAATAACAAGTTATACGGATTTTTAGGCGGACCTTCAGGTATTATTGACGGTAAGTATATAGAATTTGATGATGAATTTATCAACGCATACAGAAATACAGGCGGTTTTGATATTATAGGTTCAGGCAGAACAAAATTGGAAACTGAAGATCAATTCCAAGAATCATTAAAAGTTTGTCAGAAATTGGGTATTTCTGCTGTTGTAATTATAGGCGGAGATGATTCCAATACAAACGCAGCATTATTGGCAGAATGGTTTGTAAAAAATAATACAGGTATTCAAGTTATCGGATGCCCTAAAACAATTGATGGCGATTTGAAAAATGACCAAATTGAAATTTCATTTGGTTTTGATACCGCAACAAAAACTTATGCGGAACTTATCGGAAACATTCAACGTGATGCAAATTCAGCTAAAAAATATTGGCACTTTATAAAAATTATGGGAAGAAGTGCATCTCATGTTGCATTAGAAGCTGCATTACAAACACAACCAAATATCACATTAATTAGCGAAGAAGTTGAATCAAAGAAAATGTCCTTGGATTCAATCGTTAATTATATGTCTGATATTATTGTAAAACGCGCAGCTGCAGGTAAAAATTTCGGTATAGCAATTGTTCCTGAAGGCTTAATAGAATTTATTCCTGAAATGAAAACTATGATTGCCAATTTGAATGATATTATGGCAGAATTGGAAACTGATCCAAGCTTTATGAATGCAACAAGTTTGCATGATAAATTTGCAATCGTAGAAAGAAGATTGGATGATGTTAACGCATCTGTATACAGCTCATTACCTGTTGGTATTAAAGCTCAGTTATTGGCAGACAGAGATCCGCACGGAAACGTTCAAGTTTCTAAAATCGAAACTGAAAAATTATTAATCGAAATGATTTCTAACAAATTGGCTGATTTGAAATCAAGAGGCGAATATATCGGTAAATTCTCTGCGCAATCACATTTCTTCGGTTATGAAGGAAGATGTGCATTCCCATCAAACTTTGATGCAGATTATTGTTATTCTTTGGGATATAATGCTTTTGCATTAATAAATAATGGTTTGACAGGGTATTTATCATCCGTAAGAAACTTAACAGCACCGGCAAGTCAATGGATTGCAGGCGGTGTTCCGCTAACAATGATGATGAATATGGAACGTCGTCATGGTGCAATGAAACCGGTTATTAAAAAAGCTCTTGTTGAACTTGACGGACCTGTTTTCAAACAATTGAAAGACAATCGTGAAGATTGGGCTATGAATGACAGATACTTGTTCCCTGGGGCTATTCAATACTTTGGACCAAGCTCTGTTTGCGACATTACAACAGTTACATTGCAGTTGGAACAATCTAAAACGTTAGCTTCTGTATAAGAAGTAAAGTCCAAATAATAAAACCCCTAAAATCAACATTTTGGTTTTAGGGGTTTTTTATACTATGATTTTGGGATATTAAAAAATTGGTTTAATTATATTTTGTAACATTTTTGTTACAAATAGGGTAATTATGTAAAATTTCAGTTATGAGCAACATTATATTGGTATGAAATGCATATATTTTTTTATAGAATGTAGGGTAGACTTCAGTCTACCGATACATTTTGGTTGACTAAAGTCAACCCTACAGGCTCATGGCTCTGCTCGGCTTGTCGAACACAATACGGCGTTCTCATCGCTATCACTTTACAAATAAGACGGAATAACAAATGTCATTCCGTTTTTTCCCTTGGATGCGATTGTCTTGGGTCGTTCGCAATAAACGGCATTCCGCATTTTGCTTTTATGGCTTTCAGCCATTAGCAAAATCTGCTCCAGCCTCTGCTCACTCCCCGCTCGAACGCATAATACTGTTCTCACATGCTCACAAAGTAAATAAAAAGAGAATAAGAACAAGTCTTATCCTCTTTTTATTTACCCTGGATGCGATTCGAACGCATGACCTACCGCTTAGAAGGCGGTTGCTCTATCCAGCTGAGCTACCAGGGCTTGCTATATCTATACTATCACGAAAAATTTTTCACGCAAGTAGATTTAATCTCGATTGTAATTTTATTAATTATTTTAATACACGTTTTAACCGCTTTTTATCCGCAACTATCGACTATTACTATTTCTAAACTCATATTCTATAATTTGAATTGTTAATTTTTGGTTAAAAAATCGAAGTTTTTAAAAAAACAGAGGAATAATATTAATGTAAAGAGATACAGTATAGAAATTGAAAGGAGAAAAATTATGAGATTTTTAGTAAGACAAACACCGGACAATTTTATTAAATCAGTTAATGATGAAATCAGTTCTATTTTGAACAGACATTTTGATGACATGTATCCTGATTACAGTCAAGACACAGATTGCTACTCAATGCCCGTAGAAATTCACGACAACAAAGATGATTACGAAATTCGCGCGGAATTGCCGGGAGTAAAAAAAGAAGATTTAGATATTGATTTAGACAAAAATTATTTAACAATAAAAGCTAAAAAAGTTCAAGAACACAAAGAAAACAAAGACGGTTACAAAAAATCAGAATTTAAATACGGTGAATTCGCACGTTCTGTTTATCTTCCGCAAGAAGTTGACGCAGATAAAGTAGAAGCTAAACTTGAACACGGAGTTCTTAATATCAAAGCTCCGAAACTTGAAAAAGAAAAAGATTCAATTAAGAAAATATCCGTCAAATAATCTTCTTATCTTTATTTCCCCAAAAATGAGAAAAATATTTTGCATCTTATATGGGTGCAAAATATTTTTTATTATACATACTCTATTTTTCTAATTTTTGAAATTTGGACTTTCGTATTCTATGCCCATTTCTTTTAAAGTTTTTATAAAATTCTGTGCACATATCCGTTGAGCTTCGGGTGGTACAATTCTCAATATCTCAACTGTTTTTGATATTATCGGATCTTTATCATACCATCTGTTATTTGCGTTGACAGGTTTTACCATTGCATAAAATTTATCTATTGTTTCTTTTGAAACTTTTTCTTCTATCTTTTTCAAGAAAATTTCTGCTTGCGCTTTTAATTCTGATTGGTAATTTCTTAATAAATCAATTACTTCCAGCAATAACGGGTCGTGATCATACCAGCGCTTATAAGTAGGACTCATTATGTGTACCCTCCGTTAGGTTTGTTTGGGAATTTTCATCTCTTCTTTCTATTTTCCCTCCTAACAATCTTAACTTAGTTTCAAAGTTTTCGTATCCTCTATCTATATGATGTATTTTTTCAACTATAGATTCACCGTCCGCCATCAATGCAGCTACAACTAAAGATGCTCCCGCTCTTAAATCACTTGCGGTTAAAGTTGTGCCGGATAATTTCTTTACCCCTTTTATTATTGCGTGGTTTCTGTCTTGATGAATGTCTGCTCCCATTCTGTTTAGGTCAGGAACTTGCATAAATCTGTTTTCATATAAGCTTTCTGTTATAATCCCGACACCGTTTGAGGTTGATAATAACGCCATTGCCATAGATTGTAAATCTGTCGGAAATCCCGGATAAGGCTGGGTTATAAAATTGATAGAATTCAACCTGTTCTTACAGCTTACTTCCATTGAAGTAGGGCCTAACAATTTAATATTTGCGCCCATTTTTAGCAATTTATTAGTGAAAAATGTTAAATGTGCGGGATAAATATTTCTTATTATACCTTTACCTTTAGTCGCAATAATTGCGGTCATATATGTTCCGGCTTCTATTCTGTCAGGTATTGTTGTATATTCTATTGAATGTAATTGTTCTTGTTTTACACCGTTAATAACGATTTCGGAAGTTCCCGCACCGTTTACATCAGCTCCCATTGTATTCAAAAAGTTTGCCAAATCGATAATTTCAGGCTCTTGCGCTGCATTTTGAATACGGGTTGAACCCTCTGCCAATACCGATGCAAGCATAATATTTTCGGTTGCGCCGACAGACGGAATATCAAGATATATTTCCGAGCCGATTATTTTATTCGCTTTTGCAATAACATAACCGTTTTCGATTTTAATTTTTGCTCCCAGAGCTTCAAGACCCTTGATATGAAAATCTACACGTCTTTCGCCTATTGCACATCCGCCCGGCATAGCAACTTTTGCTTCCTTACATCTTGAAAATAATGCTCCCAATACAACAAAAGATGCTCTCATTTTGCTGACCAATTCATAAGTCGCAGTAACACTTGTCAGTTCTGTTGCATCAATTACAACAGATTTTTCTTCTTTGTTATAATCGATTTTTGCACCTAATTGTTCGACAACTTTTAGCATTATGTCAACGTCTGTTAATTCCGGTACATTATATATTTTTGTTGCGCCCTTTACAAGCAAAGCCGCTGCGATTAATTTTAATACCGAATTCTTTGCGCCGCCTATTGAAACTTCACCTTTTAAAGGTGTTCCGCCTTTTATATAAAATCTTTCCGTCAAATTTACCTCCAAGTCGGGGAATATCTCTAACATATATCATAATACAATCAGATTTACATGGTGTAAATAAATTAAATTATGTAAAGAAAATATATACTTTTTGGAACTTTTTATATGTAAAAATTCACATAAATAACGAAAAGTCGTAAACAACCTGTTTACGACTTATAAATTTTTTTTACATAATAAGTAGTCTGATAGCCGTTATTCTTTGGCAAAGTTATTATTGTGAAAATAAACAAGTTTTGCCAGATGCCATTCTCTTTCTCGTACTTCAATAATGCGCTCTTTTATTTCATTCAGTTCTGATAAAAGAGTGTCTAAATCTTTTGTTCTGCTTTCATAAGATTTTGATACGGGAGTTTGTTCAACCGGTTCTTCATCAACCCATTGAGCTAAAAAACATCCTTTTTCGAATAACAATTTTTCTTCGTCCATAAGATACATCTCCGTAATCTGACAGCTATACCACGATTTATTCCGATAAAAATTCGTGGAATAAATCTGATATTTTGAAGTTTCCATATTTAAACGGATATGGCTTTTTCATATATTCTGTATTTGTTAATCTGTTTAAGGTATCCATTTCTTCATTAGACAAAGTACCGAAATCAAAACTTGTCATTTCAGCGTAATCAAGCATCAAATCTTCTACGTTCATAATTTTTTTATCAGACATATCTACACTCCTTACAAAAATGTATTTTTTCTACATATAAGTTATCGACCTAAACTTCGGAAAACTTTAAAAATTTTGGGCATGTCGTAACAATTATTAACATTTTTAAAAATATATAAAACGTATATTAGTTGAATATCTAAACATTTCATGGCGAAAATTTCAAATAAACAGGGAGTTTTAGGCATTGTAATTTTTTGAGAAGTTATTATAAAGTTTTATCAATCGTTTACATGATTACTCTTTTTAAATTTTTATGGTAATTTGTTATTATTATGAATAATAAGATTAAAGTTTTGATTTTTACAGGATTGTTAGTGGCGATTGCGCTTTTGGCTTTTATTGGCATATCGAAAGTTAAAGTTGATGACTTTCATAAAGCAGCGATTATGTTTGTAGTGGATTCATCAGCATCTAATATAAATATGCTGCCTGATGAAACTCGTGTTCTTCGTCAATTGTGTTCAATGCTGGACCCTGAAGACCATATAAAGATTTTGAGAGTTTCGGAATCTTCTTATATTATCTATGAAGGTTCTCCGCAATCAAGTTCAGCTATTCGCAAAGCTTTGGAAAAATTTACTCAGTATGATGAAAAAGAATATGGTACAGCTTATGGTTTATCATTAAAAAAAGCGTTTAATTATGCTGTAAACTTGTACCATGACGGTTATACTCCTGCTGTTATCGTATTTGGGGATTTAGAAAATGAAGGAAAAGTTGAAAACCAAATAAATTGGGATACATTCCCTTCGGAAGTTGCTCAAGTTAAAGCTAAAACTGACGGTAAATTATCAATGATGTTTTTATTCGCAACTCCTCAAAAATTGGATTATGTAAAAGAAAAATTGACTCCCGTTTTGGGCGAAGAAAAACTTATTATCGGTAATGAAACTACTGACCAAAAAGAATTAAGAAAATTCTTAAATGCAATCGGAAGATAATATAAAACATAAAAAATGGAGCATTATATTCAATGAATGTGGAAATAAAATATGGTAATACCATAAAGAATTTTGAAGATAAATCTACAATAATAATAGGCAATGGTCTTGATAGTGATTTTTCTTCAAATATATTTTCACCTGATATGGAAATAAAGCTTGTTTATTCTGAAAAATACAAAAATTATGTATTGATAAATGTATATAACTCTAAAGAGATTTTATTTAATAACAGAACTTTTTCAAAAGTTCTTGTTCCTGCTCATTTTGGGTTGAGTTTTGAAAATAGTACAGAAGCTATGTTGATTACGATTTCAAATATTCAATCAAACTCTGATATAGGAATTACAGCGCAGGAAACAAATGTAACAAATTCAACAACAGAAAGGGTTGCAACAAAAATGAATACTATGAAAGATGCCGGTGATATATTTAACAATCCGATAGAAAACAACAGAATTGCTATTGTAAAAGAAATCGGATATAAAATTCAAGGATTAAAAAGTTCTATATCGTCATTAGGAATGACGGCTTTTATAATGAATATTGCAACAGTTGTTTTATCTGTTGTATGTTCGTTTGGTGTAACAAACTTTTTATTGGGTTTAAAGGTTGACAGTTCCGAATCTGTTATGAATTTGACAACAAATTTCGGATTTTTGGTTTGCATTTCTGCAATTGTACTTGCGATGTCATTCATACTAAAACATGCAACGTTTTCTTTGTTAGAAGCAGGTCAAAATAAACGTTTGGGAACGGAAAATAATGTGGTTCCAAAAATGATTTTATACACATCAATTGCGTTTATGTTTGTAATATATATATTAAATTTATTCTATTATAAAGCAATTCCGGGTATGGCTGCTGCTTCATTATTTATATCATTGTTATTCGTCGGTGCATTGACAGCAGTTGCCGTTGTTGGCGGATACTTCAAGCATCAACTGAAAACTCTTAATTATCAACTTATGACCAGTGAATATAGAGAGGATTTTGAAATGGTATTAAAAGGATACCGCGGATTAATTTCAAAATATGTAAACAATTTAAGTAAAAACAAAATAGCAAATATTAAAAATAATCTTGTTAACGCTCAAATGAGAATGGTAGTCGAAGGTGCAATCGGGTTATTAACAGCTCCATTTTTGGCTTATGGTGTGTCAAACACTCTGGCATCCTGTTTCCCTGAAGCAGCAGGATGGGTAAGGGTTTCCGGTTTGAGATTCAGCCCGATTTTCTTGGTTTTGGCAACATTTTTGATTATATTTGCGTTTTTATCTTTTGTAACGGCATTTACTTGTGCTAAAAGAATTAAAGGTTCTGAAATTATTAAATATGACGGGTTTAATGATTATGCAACTCATGGTGTAAATATTTTAGGACTTGATGCTATAAAGGGTTTGAATAAAGAAAAAAACATTGTATTATGTATAGCTTGTTTTATTATTCTGATTGAATTTACAATGAACGTATCATACTTTATTCAAGAAATCGGCGGTGATATTCAAGGTATGTTTTTGAGCTGTGTTGCGGCACTTGTTCCAACAGCATTATTGATTGCCGAAACGCATCTTTTAAGCTCGACTATGCATAAAATTGGCAATTATAATGAAGTTTTAGCCGCATTGGATTAGTAAAACTATATGAGACATAAAAAAAGTTTAATAATATTTAGTGTAGTGTTTGTTGCCTTAACGACTTTCGTTTATTGTGCTTCAAGCACTACAACCATAAAAAGAGTAAGATTTAAAAATCAAGGAATGGTAATAAATCAGGAAACACCTCATATTACTAATGAACGTTTGGGCGTTAATGTTGCAAATACAGATTCGGGAATTCAAAATCAGACTTTAGAAGCAAACAATAAGGACATTGATATCAAAGATAAAGATTTGGATATTTCAAGTTTGAATACAAAGATAAATAATAAAGGTGAATTTGAAAATTCCGCTATCGGGTTCAAAAATTCACGAAATAAAATCTCTGATTCTGTATATGATAGGGATAACAATTACGAGTATAATTCAATAAAAATTAAAAATAATGATATTGCAATAAATAATCAAAATTATGACAGGACAACAAATATTGCATATCAAGATATTGATTGGAGCACTTGGAAAAGTAACTTTGTTAACAAGATACTTGATGATAGTTTGTATATAAATTCTTTAGATTTTTACGGAATATGGACTTGGTTTTATTATTCTTTTAACGTAAGTGATAAAGGCACAATCAGTGATATATATGTATTTTCGTTTTATTTGACAAAAGAAGATAAAGATAAGATAAAAAATTTAATTAAGAGTTACGAATATCAGCCAATTACTGTTTTTCCGGCAAATACAAAACGTCACAAAGCAAAGGTAAAGGCGGTAGTATTGCTTGGGGATTCGGAGTTAAAAGCTGATCCTTCAAAATTCCAAGATACGGAAAGAATTAAATTGCAATATTAATTTCAATTATTTATCTAACATTCCCCCTATTGCCATATTGCAATGTTGTTCATATAATAAAATTACACACTTAAATAAGGAGAAGAGATATGGCAGATGCAAAGATTTTAGCAACAATTGAACGTTCTGATACAGAACAATTACAAATTTCATTGAGTGAATATAAAGGAACAAGTTATCTTAATATGAGAATATTTTTTACAAATGATGGCGGAGCAACTTGGATTCCTACCAAAAAAGGAGTAACCTTTACTGCTGACCAATTAGATATTTTGACAGAAGCAATTGAAGAAGCAAGACAAGAATTTATGGCAGAAGAATAAATAAAAATTTTTTATTTTAATATTATTACGGCATGTGTTTATCCTGCCGTAATTTTGTTATAATAAAATCATGACAGACGTAATCCAGAACAAATTATTTGAACAAAAACTGACATTAAAAAAGCGAGTTTCAGATGATAGCCCGTCAAGTGACGAAGCATATAAGTATGCTGTTTGTCTTGTAAATATCAAGGCGATGGGAGTTCGTACTTTCAGCTATGAAATACCTTTGCATTTTCAAAATAAAATAAAAATCGGTCAGGCATTGCTGGTTCCTTTTGGCAGGCAGGGAATGATAAATGCTTTTTGCGTAGGTTTTAGCAATTATTTACCCCCTGAAATTAAGGCAAAACCGATTACAAAAATATTGGAAGAAACCCCTCTTTTCTCTGCCGATTATTTAAAACTTTTAGAGTGGGTAGCGAATTATTATTGTACGGATTTGATAACAGTTTTAAACGCCGCAATACCTTTAAAACTCATTGAAAAATCATTGAAAACCGAATTGTCGGTTGAATATGTCAGGGATTTTGGGGCAACAAAAAGACAATTACAAATACTTGAACTTTTAAAAGAAAAAGGCAAAATGAGCCTTGTTTCGTTTGAAAAACTTGCAAAAACAACCCGTGCAACAATGAAAAAGCTTGAGGCTTTGGGTTGCGTAAGAATTATGGAAGAAGAAATCTATCGCAATCCGCTGGATATTTTGAATATCGACAAAAAAGAACCGTTAAACGAGTTATCTTCACTACAACAAACGGTATATGAAAAAATAAAAAATGACATTAAAAACTCCTCAACCATACAACCCATCAATCATTCAACATATTTAATTCATGGCGTAACTGCAAGCGGAAAAACAGAAGTATATTTTAAACTGATTGATGATACGATTAAATCAGGCAAAAATGTTTTATTTTTAGTTCCTGAAATAGCTTTGGCATCTCAATTGACCAAACGTTTAGCAAAAAAATTCGGAACGGAAGACGTTGCTATTTGGCATTCAAGTATATCAGAAGGCGAAAGATATGATGTTTGGCAAAAACTTTATAAAAATGAGATAAAAATTTTGGCAGGAGCGCGGAGTGCTGTTTTTGCACCTTTACAAAATATAGGTTTAATAATTATTGATGAAGAACACGAAGGGGCTTATAAACAAACTTCACCTGCACCTCGCTATGATGCAAGGCTTGTTGCTAAAAAATTGGCAGAATTTAATAATTGTCCGTTGATTTTGGGTTCTGCAACTCCTGATATTTCAAGTTATTATTATGCGGTTAATTCAAACCATTTATATCAAATGTTAAAACGCTATAATAATGCAAAAGTAGCACCCGTAACGGTTATAAATATGCAGGAATACGGTCAGGCCGCATATAAACATTTGATATCAAAGCCTTTGCAAACCGCTATTAAAGAAACATTAGACAAAAAACAACAGGTAATTTTATTAATAAACAGACGCGGATATGCGACTTTCACTCAATGCCAAGGATGCGGACATATTATAGAATGTCCGAATTGCGCAATTCCTATGATATGGCATTCAAAAGATAATATGCTAAAATGTCATTACTGTAACCACGCTCAATATTTTCCCGATGAATGTCCAAACTGCGGTTCAACGGCATTAAAGGCTTCCGGTACCGGAACGCAAAAAATTGAAGAATATATTAAAGAAATTTTCCTCGGATATAATATCGCCAGAATAGACAGTGATGTATTGGTTCGAAAAGGTGAACACATAAGACTTTTAGAGAAATTCCAAAAAGGCGAAATTGATATCTTAATCGGAACGCAAATGATAGCAAAAGGTTTGGATAATCCGAATGTTACTTTAGTTGGAGTAATTTCTGCTGATGCAAGTTTTAATCTGCCTGATTATAGGGCATCAGAACGCGGATTTCAATTGTTGACACAGGTTGCGGGGCGTGCAGGGCGTGGTGAATTTAACGGCAGAGTATTTTTCCAGACATATAACCCTGATTATTACGCATTAGAAAGTGCAAAATCTCAAAATTATAACGAATTTTATAAAAAAGAAATAGTTTCGCGTGAAGATTTTGATTATCCGCCGTTTAGTCAAATTATACGTATAATAATGAGTTCCGAAAACAAATTTCGCGCGGAAAAATCTGCGCAAGAAGTTGCACTGCGGCTTTGTACGATGATTGAAAAATTCGGATTCGGAGAAAGGTTGGATGTTTTAGGACCTACCCCATGTGTAATTGAAAGAATAAATTCTCAATGGCGGTTTCAAATAATTATAAAAAATAAACTTGAGCAGAAAGGGCATCAATTTATTTCAAGTTTTTTATCTAAAATCACCTCGCCTAAAGATATAAGAATGTCTGTTGATGTTGATCCGTTAGATATTTTATAAACAAAGTTTTATAGATTTCTTATCTGATAAAATTTTTGTTTCGTTTATTAAAAGATATTTTTGTTTGTCATGCTGAACTGAGAAGAAAATAGCGTGAGCATAATTTTCTGTCACCCTGAACTTGTTTCAGGGTCTTACTAACAAATGCATTTATACAAAAATTTTAAGATTCTGAAATAAATTCAGGCAGTAGGGTGCGTTTATACGCACCAAAAATGTGATATTATTATAACATGTGAGTGACTAAAAAAGTATTTTATTAAAAATCATAAATTTGTGCAATTATAATGACAAAAATAGTATTTCTGAAATGGAATTGGAATAATTAATGGTGCGTTTATACGCACCCTACTTGCTATCGGTTTGTTGGGTTCTTGTAATTTAACATACAGAACAAGATTAAAATATCTGTGAGATTGAGATTAAATTGTATTGTTTTGTAAAACTTTTCTGCTATTATCTTTCTTTTACGCTAATGTGTTGTGTACATTAGGAGGTTTTATGAAAAAAGCTGAAGGATACAATATTAGTAAAA